>CAYHFJ010000123.1:654-9864 GCA_964355885.1 uncultured Flavobacteriales bacterium | reverse complement strand
AAGTTATCCGGAAAAAATGAAAATCCCTTGTAGTTTAGTCGGACAATAATGATAATAAACTATAAATCAATTATTTGTAAGTCGATTGAAGCTAATCGAATTGGGTCTTTGGAGGCGACAAGGAGCAAATTATTCAACCAAATTGCAGAAAAAAAGTGGTCGGCTACAGGTGTCGTGAAAGCTCGCTATCAAATGGCATAGAAACCTCACTTCCAAATGCTTATTCAAACAGGTTCTTTAACAAAGACAGCCGTAAGCCAGGTTATGAAAAAGAAAAAGGATTATATTGCATAAAATAAAAACGTATTGGGCAGCTGTAAATTATGACAAAATTTCTGTGCGAGTACGCGAACTGGTTGCTAAGAAAGAAAGCTCGGCCAGGAATATTTTTTCGTAAAAATCTATTGTCATTTTCCAAATCAAATCAATGGCAATTGCTGATTTTAATCATCTTTCTGCCATTCTTTTGTCAGACAAGCAATCTTTCTGCGCAAGTCTACTCACCTACTCTCAAGCATTTTACTCTGGAAGATGGGTTACCATCATCACAGATTTATCAAGCAATGCAGGATTCCGACGGGTATTTATGGTTTGCAACAGATCGTGGAGTAACGAAATATAATGGCTATGAATTCAGAACTTACTCGACAGAAGATGGGCTTATTG
Organism: uncultured Flavobacteriales bacterium; assembly: GCA_964355885.1. GTDB lineage: Bacteria > Bacteroidota > Bacteroidia > AKYH767-A > 2013-40CM-41-45 > QQVM01. The sequence goes on along the minus strand of CAYHFJ010000123.1, from coordinate 9,198 downwards.
ACAATGTAGTCTTTCGATTATTTCAAGATTTCAAGAAAAGAATCTGGATGATTACCTACTCAGGAAGAATATACATTTATGAAAACAACAAAATCAGTGCGTTCAAATACAATTCAAAAATCGCACCAAAACTCAAAGGAAATTATCAACTTGAAATTGCTATTGACAGTTCTGAGAACGCATATATTGGCGGAAATTCAGGAATGTTTAAAATAGATCCAAGCGGTACAATCACACAGCACTTAGATTTTAAAAACGATTCAATTCTAAAATTAATGATCTTCGAAAACACCGGTTTGCAAGCTCCCATTGCAATCGGAATTTTTTCGAGGAACAATAAGCGTCGAATATTGTACCATGTAACCGATAAGGAAACTGACAGTTTACCCTTAAATGATCCAGGTTTCGGGCGATTAAGTTCTATCCGCCGAAAGAACAATTCATTATTGTGTGCGCTAGGACCTAATCTCTATCAACTAAATGAAAAATCATTTACCAAACTCACTGTCTTTTCCGAAGAAATCATTAAGATGTACGAAGATTCCTATTCAAACCTTTGGGTATGTACAATCAAAGGCTTATACCAGTATTACAAAGAAAACAATTATAAAGAGTATTATAAATATTTGAACGATAGTTACATTTCCAATGTTATACAAGACACTGAAAAAGGATTTTGGATAACAACTGTCGATGACGGGGTCTATTATCTTGTAAACGACAAAATAAAAAATTATATCGGAGACTCCAAGATGAATTCACCACTTTCACTCACCTCTGATCATACTTACACTTATGCAGGCTACTTTAGTGGTGAATTAGCAAAGTTCACTACAAATGAAATCCGTAAGATAACCAAGAGTACAAATGACAAGCTCATTAATCATATCTATTACGATTCGCTTACCTCCCGTCTATACTTTACCGGTGACACAATGAGGTATTTCCAAGATAAAAAACTTATTACTCTGGAGCGAAGAATCAATAAGTCAAAAAGTGGGCCTGCCGGGTTTGTCAAAAATAAGACAGGACTGTACTCCGGACACAACTGGGCTCTTTATTCAATTCAGGCAGATACAATTCAATTGCTTCTTTATGTCAAGTCCAGAATCAACAGCTTGTACACAAATGAAAGGTATGAATTGTTTTTGGGATGTATTGATGGTGCTTATAAATATGATCCAAAGAAAAATAAAATAATGCTAATTCATAATTCATTAAATAATACACGCGTGAATGCAATAAATTCGATTCAAGGCACAATGGTTTTTGCTACACAGGGAAATGGGGTAATTATTATGTTGCCTGACAGCACATTTTTACGAATCGGACAAACTGAAGGACTTTGCAGCAATGTAATTAACAAGATTCATGTCAGCGGAAACTCGATTTGGTGCTCATCAAACAGTGGTATAAGCAGAATTGAATGTAGGAATATATCTGACAAACAATATGTCATTACTAATCTGAGCACAAAGGAAGGTTTGCCAAGTAATGAAATCAATCACATTTTGGTTTTTAAAGACACTGTCTGGGTTGCATCTAAAAAAGGGATTTCATTTTTTTATGTGAATGAAGACCTCAATAATCATGTTCCACCGAAGGTTAGCTTCAATTCCTTCAAAGTAAATAATATTGACACAGTTATTCAGGCCGGATACAAATTGGGCTATGAAGATAACAATATCGGTATAGGCTTTGAAGCCCCATTATTTAAAAGTAACGCAAAACAGCTTTACAAATATATATTGACCAATGAAAAAGACACAATAAGTGCAACGACTTCCATGCGTGAGGTTGAATTTCTTTCACTCAATCCCGGTAACTACACTTTTCTCGTCAGTGCAAAAAATAATTCAGGAGTTTGGAGTGCCCAACCTGCTTCTCTGAGTTTTTCTATACTCGCCCCTTGGTGGGAAACGATATGGTTTCGGATTTCAATACTATTATTACTGGGAGCGATTGCATTTCTCTTTTACAAATATCGTATTGATAAACTTAAAGAAAAATTCAAACTTGAAAGGCAACATGCCACTTTACAATTGACTTCACTTCGGGCTCAAATGAATCCTCACTTCATATTCAATGTAATGAGTTCAATCCGTAGTTTCATGCAAAACAATGATAACAAGTCAGCTGAAAAGTATCTTACATCTTTTGCCAAACTTGTCAGATACACCTTAAACAATACCGAAATTCAAGAAGTGTCACTGGCAGAAGAGCTGCAGGCAGTTCAAAACTATGCACTGCTTGAAATGCAAAGATTTGATGATGGCTTTGATTTTGAAATAGATTGCGACCAAGCCATAGACACCGAAGAATTAATGATGCCGGCTTTATTACTCCAACCTTTTGTTGAAAATGCAATCAAGCATGGCATTGAACGGTTAACCACCAAAGGGAAAATACTGGTTAAAATAAAAATAATCAATGCTTCCATCATGATTTCAATTGAAGACAACGGAGTCGGAAGAACGGAAGCGGCAGAATGGAATGCCACGCATCGTGGAAGCCATTCTTCATTTGGCTCAAAGTTGACATTTGAGAGAATTACAGCCTATAATAAAGCTTTCAATAAAAATATTCAGGTTAAAGTAATTGATTTAACTAACCAAGGAGATAAGCTGCACGGAACACGAGTCGAGATCCTAATCTAATATATTTACGTATATTTGATTGTTCAACTGCAATTCTATTTGTTTTATGATTACTGCACTCATAGTCGACGACGAAAAAAAAGTTAGAGAGTCCTTGAAAAAACTGTTAACAGAGAATTGTCCTGCTGTTAAGGTTCTTGCAGAAGCTGCTTCAGTTGACGAAGCGTATAACCTGATCAAGAAACATAGCCCTCAAATTGTATTTCTTGATGTAGAAATGCACGACAATAATGGCTTCGATTTATTAAAGAAATTTTCCAAAATAAATTTTAAAGTGATTTTTGTTACAGCGCATGCTGACTATGCTATTCAGGCCATTAAATTCTCCGCAGTAGATTATCTTCTTAAACCCGTTTCGGCTGACGATTTGATTGAAGCTGTCAGTAAAGCTATCCGCGAAATAAATTTTGACCATCACTATCATTACCAAGGACTATTGCAGAATCTAATTCCCGGAACTGTTCAAAAGCTTGCAGTACCTGTCAAAGATGGGATAGCATTTTTGTCCCCCGAAGAAATTATAAGGCTTGAAGCCGATGGAGCATACACTCACATTTATAGTATTGGAAAGAAAAATACAGCAACTAAAAACATCAAAGAGTACGAAACTCTTCTAAGTGAACAGTCTTTTTTTCGTTCACACAAATCTCATCTGATCAATCTTTTGCATGTCAAACTTTACAATCGAGTCGATGGCTATTCAGTACAAATGAGCGATGGCTCTACCGTAGAAATTTCCAGACGAAAAAAGGATGAATTTATTGAATTAATGAGCCTTCGCTGAGGAGTTATCAAATTGTTCAGGATTAGGCTGTTTTCTGAATTTTCAACCATTTTTTAAGAAACTAAAATTACCGTAGTACATTTATTTATAACCGTTAGTTTGTAAAACAGACCGTTCAACAACATTCTGTTTTTCTTTCCTTTTTTCTGTTTTAGTTTACATATTATTCTAATTTGTTGAATTAAACAAAAGCTCCGAACTATGAAACACTCCAAAGCACTCTTTCTTCAATTCATGCTACTTTTCGCAGGCCTTTTTTTAGAGACCCCGACCGTAAATGCACAAGGGACACTAACCCTTAAATTTTACATACAGGGGTATTATCTCGGATCCGGAACAATGAATGTGCCGTACTTTAATTCTAACCTGAGCTCGAACGCGACAGATGTAGGACTCTGCACAGTTGACCTTATTGATCCACAGAGCTGCCTCGTAGTTGAGAGCATGCAAGGGATGCTCCAATCAAATGGTTTACTCTCAACTTCATTTACTTCATTGGTTGGAAGCACTTATTATGTAAGAGTTAGTCATCACAACACAATAGCTTACTATTCAAATCCGGTTTCTCTTGGTTCGACAACGTCTTATGACTTCAGCATTTCCGGGACAGATGGTTGTGGGGGTAATCTGATTGAAGTCGAAACAGGTGTCTGGGCTTTCTATTCCGGGGATATTAATCAGGATTGTATTATAGACGTTCAAGATCTTAGCTTACTTAATTATGGTATTTCTTTATTTATTTGGGGTCACGACCCGTCAGATATAAACGGTGATGGAGTTGTAGACATGAATGATCAAGTTGTCCTAAACTCAAATTTGATCACAATTATCACTTGCTGTTCTCCTTGCTCACAAACAACATCTTGTAGCATTTTTGGAGAGGATTATTCAAGCAACACCGGATGGACACAAGTAGGTACAGATATTTCTGTAAATGCAGCTACAGCAGGTCAGGTGCATTTTGAAATGGTACCGGGTGCATCAGATCATCGGGTACATAAAAATATCGGTTTGCTAGGCAATACATGGATGGCCGAATTTGATGTGCTTCCAATCAGTGGCAGCAATGTTGGAGTTGCATCAATGCTTATGTGCTTATCAGCAGGTTCTGATATCCCCTACCGTGTTCATCCAACCGGTGCTTTTACAGATCAGGACTTTCTTTCCGTTGAAATCAGTTCAATATTGAATCCGGCAAATTACCTTACTGAATCGTACTTTTTTACAGGGATGAAGGACGATGATAACGCTCCACTGCTCAGTTCAATTATTCCGGTTCCCGCATGGAATGTCCGCTATTTTATAAGACTTGAAAGATTTGATGCAACAAGTGGATTATTGAGTATTTTTTCTGATGCAGCCAGAACGGTGCATATTCCCGGTTCACCGGTGTGCTTGACTATCGACGATCAAATTACAGGGCTAACTACCTTGCAACATTCAAATGTGAATCATGCAGGTGCTGGCAGAAGCTTTACGGGAGATGTAGATAATACCTGTATCTCAAACACTCCTGTTAATAATCTGACTGCTTCGATCACAAGTGTTGAAAATGAAAATTGTTCAACCCGAGGTTGCTTTCATATTACCTACTCAGGCGTGGCACCTTTCACTTTCTTTTATGATTATATTGATCCCAATAATCCATCACAATTGTATACAAGTCCGGTGTCTTCATCAGAGAATATCTTCTGTGATTTATCGGCAGGTTCCTATGCACTTGTTATACGGGATGCATGTGGCAAATACATAACTGTATTTGGTGATATAATAAAAACTCCTTCACCAGTTGCAAATGCAGGACCGGATATTATTAATTGCGATCCGGAAAATCCGGTCATGCTGAATGGTGAACCACCAATTCCGGGAACGGTATTGACGTGGATTCCTATTGGTTTGGGGTCAATAATTTCCGGACATGGCTCTCCTACTCCTTTAGTTTCTGGAACTGATTGTTATTTATTGCTATTGTTCGACCCGGTTACCGGTTGCTCAGACACAGATACTGTTTGTATCGTGAATTGTCCTGCAGAAGCATTGGATTTTGACGGTGTTGATGATCATGTAAGTCTTGGAAACAGAAGCGAGTTAAAGCCATTGAATGAGATTACTGTAGAGGTTTGGCTACATCAAGCAGATTGGACAACTGTGCCTGATAAAACAATTATTGGCAACACTCAGAACGGAGGATATTCTCTGGAATTTGATCCCGGAAATATGTTGAGTTCCTGGGTGCATAGAAATGGAACTTATGGGATTGCCCAGTTCAACTGTTCCGGCTTAAGTTCGGGCTGGCATCATCTTGCTTTCACCTATGATGGACGATATAATAAACTTTTTATTGATGGAAACATGGTTGCAAACGATGATGCTGGAGCAATTTATCAAATTGATTATAGCATATATTCAAATTCAACAATTATTGGTGCCGAAGCATCTGTGGCAGGTGACCCGGAACCGGGAACTTTTTGTCCTGGAAAATTTGATGAGTTACGCATCTGGTCATATGCAAGAAATTGCGGAGAGATCGTCGCAAGAAAAAACTGTGAGCTGACGGGTGTTGAAGGAGGATTGGTAGCTTATTACAAATTTAATCAGGGTATTGATGCCGGAATTAACACCACTGAGCTTACTCTTAATGATGCAGCATCGCTTCTGATTCATGGCCAACTTAGAAATTTTACACTCACCGGTCCAACATCAAATTGGATTGCACCCGGTGCAGTTCCTTCCGGTATCGCATGTTCCGGTTTAGTAATAACTCCTGAAATTGATGTTAAAGGAAACAGTATTTCAATTCAGGATGGAGATATTACGCCTGATCAGTCAGACGATACTGAATTTGGAGATATAAACACTAATGCAAGTGTCACGCATACCTTTACAATTTTTAATACCGGTTCAGATGAATTAAATATAAGTGGAATTACAGTAACAGGAAGCGACTTCACGGTAAGTGGATTGAGTCCTGCATCTCCAATTCCCATCGGTGGTTCATCCTCCTTTACAGTAACATTTTCTCCTGCATCATTGGGATTAAAATCAGCGATTGTACATGTGATGAGTAATGATTGCAATGAGCCGGATTATGATTTCACGATACAAGGAACAGTGACTGGATGTTGTACAGGAAACTTTATTCAGAATCCAGGCTTTACAGATGGCTTGAATACATCAGGTAATATTGATGGGGGCTCAACGGTTACAGCCTGGAATGCCGCTGCTGCAAGTCCACAGATTATCATCACTCAAGGGTGCGAAGATGACGGTTATGTGCGAATGTGGGGAAACCAATTCACAGGCGAATTTATAAGGCAGACACTAACTACACCGATTCTGTCAGGCCATACGTATCGTTTGTGTTTCTGTGCACGGTGGAATGCTGTAAACACACTGCCCACAGCAGATCAATTTGTGCGTTTCTTATTCAGGGCTTCGAATATCAATTTACCAGACAATTCGACAATAAATGTTACTGGCGACATGTCTGTGATTGCAACCTCAATAAATATCACCAACACCGGAACATGGGTAACTTATGAATTACCAGATTGGACTGCAGATGCAGATTATTCCATGCTCACGATTAGTGCAACAAATGCTACGAATGTGAATGATGGAGGCAGGATGTCATGGGGAGAAATTGATAACATTTGTTTGTCACTCTCTCCTTGCGATAATTTTCCTCAAGTTGATGCAGGTCCTGATCAAACAATTTGTGCAGGTGCATGTGCTACTCTAACCAGTCCTGCATACCCAGATACAAGCTCTGCTTGGTATCAATTGCCAAACTATGATTTTATTGGCAATGGTTCAACTGTAACAGTATGCCCGACAGCAAACACATGTTATGCTCTGATAGCAAGTGGAGATTTTGGCTGTGCGGATACAGATACTGTTTGTGTAGAAGTGATTTCATTACAAATAAGTGGAACTGCTAACAATGTACTTTGCAATGGTGCAAGTTCCGGCAGTATTGTCGGACAGGTAACCGGAGGAGTTGCTCCAATTACTATTTTGATTTCGAATTCAAATCCAATAATAGGTTCCTCGTTTAATTATACAAATTTAGCTGTCGGAACCTACGAGATAAGTGCAACGGATGTAAATGGATGTACTGCGAGTGGCACATTTGTGATTACTGAACCTGCAGCATTGGCTGTGACAGTCACCCCTCCAATAGATCTGTGTGTTGGTCAACAAGCTGCAATAACAATTGAAGTGTCCGGTGGAACAAGTGGCTATTCGTACACAATTACTCCCGGAATTACTCAAGGGTTGATAGCTGACAATACTCCTTTCATCACTATCGATCAATATATGGCAGATACATATACAATCACAGTTATTGATGTGAATGGATGCGTAACAACTCAATCATTTGTCATAGAGGAAATAAATTGTTGTTGCAATGACAACTTTATTGAGAATCCCGGTTTCACCGATGGATTAAACGTATCGGGAGATATTGGTAGCACTTTCTCTACAGTTGACGACTGGAGTAACGCAACAGCGTCACCGCAGATTATTGTCGCAGCCGGATGTGAGGATAATGGTTATGTAAGGATGTGGGGCAATAAATTTTCTGCTGAATCCATTCAGCAAACTTTATCAACCCCAATTGTACAAGGACAAAAATACAAGCTATGCTTCTGTGCCAGGTGGAACAGCATCAACACTCCTTCCACTGCTGATCAATTTGTGAGATTTTTATTTAGGGCTTCTAACGCAACTTTATATGACAATTCACCATCAACAGGCATCGAAGTAAGGTCAATGATTGGCACCTCAATAAATATCACTAACACCGGCACGTGGATAACATACGAGTTAGATGAATGGACTGCTGATGCGGATTATTCTATGATTACGATAAGTGCTACAAACGACAGCCCATTCGACCATAGTAGTACAGTCTCTTGGGGTGAAATTGATAATGTTTGTATGTCGCTTTCTCCATGTAATAATTTTCCGCAAGTTGATGCAGGTCCTGATCAAACAATTTGTGCAGGTGCTTGTGCTACTCTAACCAGTCCTGCATACGCAGGTACAAGCTCTGCTTGGTATCAATTGCCAAACTATGATTTTATTGGCAATGGTTCA
>CAYHFJ010000123.1:0-554 GCA_964355885.1 uncultured Flavobacteriales bacterium | reverse complement strand
TACAAATTTAGCTGTCGGAACCTACGAGATAAGTGCAACGGATGTAAATGGATGTTCCATGACACAGTCGGTTGTCTTGACTGAACCTCCTGCGCTTTCCTATCAGATCGATTCAGTCTCTAACGTGAGTTGTAATGGAGGAAATGATGGGTACCTTTCTATAACCGGAACCGGAGGATCAGGAACAGTTGAAGTATATATAATTAGTGCAACATCCTATTCAAATGGAGATGTTACTTGTTGCAACGGCGACCCTTGTTCTAGCGGATATACTTGTGTCACAATCGATTTAGGAAATGGTCGATTTACTTGTGAATGTAAAAAATCGGCAACAACAACTACAGCTGCTTTGACTGTCGGCAAGTATTATATTTCAGTTTATGATTCGATTAGTGGATGCTTCTATGTGGATTCTCTTGAAATCACCGAACCTCCTCTTCTAGTGTTAAACGCTACCTCTACTCCAATCTTATGCTTCTCCGGCTCAACATGCGTGGGAATTACCGCTTCAGGTGGAACAGCCCCTTATACCGGCACCGGTTTATTCTGTGGAA
>CAYHFJ010000122.1:1338-9865 GCA_964355885.1 uncultured Flavobacteriales bacterium | reverse complement strand
AGCGGGTATTGGAAAATCACAGGCAAGAGAACATGATTTCTAAATCAGTGAAGTTGGAGAATTCTATAATTATTCCTCCCTGCTATATTGGAGATTTGGTTGAACTGAAAAACGCAATTGTCGGTCCACATGTTTCAATCGGAATGCATTGTAAAGTTGAAAACTCTGTTGTCAGTAACAGCATCATTCAGACACATTCTAAAATTAAGAATTCCGTAATACATAATTCAATGCTTGGACATTTTGTAGAGTACACAAATTCTCCTGAGTCTATAAGTATCAGTGATTATTCCACACATTCATAAATTATCATCATAATTTCCTTACTTTTTATAAGGAAGAGTATAAGCATAATTCTATTTCATGAATAAGATCATTTTATCTATATCGCTCGTTCTGATTTTTTTGGCTGGATGTAAAAGCACGGAAAAGTCAAGTGCTACAGTCAAATCAGCAAAGACAAGTCTGAGCGACAGTCAGAAAGCCGATGTTTCATACTTGTTTTTTAATGCCAATAAAGAAAAAATTCTTGGCAACCTGAACATTGCCGCGGATCTCTTCGCTGAAGTTATCCGGAAAGACGGAAGCAATGCCGCGGCTATGTATGAGCTGGCAAATATTTATTCGGAACAAAAAAAATATTCTGATGCGCTGTTCTTCAGCAAGAGTGCATGGCATATTGATTCTAAAAACATCTGGTATGCACTGTCCTATGCTGATATTCTAAATAAGAACAGAAAATTCGATGAGTCAGCCGCTGTGCTCGCGCAGCTCGTGAAAGACTATCCGGATCGATATGATTTTTATTATGAATGGGCTGCCGCTTATGTTTATGGGGAAAAATTTATTGAAGCCATAAAAGTCTATGACAAATTGGAGGAGAAATCAGGTGTTAGCAGAGAGCTCAGCATGCACAAATCCCGTTTGTATCAACGCATAAATAAGAATGACAAAGCTGTAGCCGAACTTCAAAAACTTATCAATAGTAACCCTACCGATGCTCAATCGTACGGTATGTTGGCGGAACTCTATCAGAGCATGGGAGAAAAACAAAAAGCGCTGGATACCTACAACAAAATATTGGAAATAGATCCTGAAAATCCATACATACATTTGTCACTCGCGGATTTTTACAGAAGTAATGGGGAGAAAGAAAAATCAGTCGCGGAACTTAAGAAAGCATTTCAGAATAAGGAACTCGATATTGATACGAAAATAAGTATTCTTGTTTCTTATTATAATCTTATTGACGATCATCCTGACTTGAAGGAGCAGGCAATGGAGATGTGTCAATTGCTGATAGAGACTCATCCGTCTGAGTCCCGGGCGCATGCGGTATATGGAGATTTTCTGAATAAAGCGGAGAAATATAAGGAGGCTCTTGTTGAATACCGCAAAGCCATTCAACTTGGCTCACGGGAATTTGCGGTGTATAGTCAGATTCTTCTATTAGATTCTCAGTTGCGTGATTGGGACTCAATGATCCAAGATGCTGATCTGACTATCGCTTTGTTTCCGGATCAACCCTTCGCCTATTTTCTGAGTGGTTTAGCAAGAATTCAGAAGAAGAATTACACTCAAGCTATTTCTTTATTGAATTCCGGAGTTAAAATGCTGGTAGATAATCCAACATTGGAAGCCCAGTTCTATGCAAGTCTGGGCGAGGCATATCATGAGTTGAATGATGCCCTTCGATCAGACGAGAACTATGAGAAGGCACTTAAGTTGAGCCCAAAAGACGCGAACGTGTTGAATAATTATGCTTATTATCTTTCACTGCGTGGTGAAAAACTGGAAAAAGCGGAGGAGATGTCTAAGCTCAGTAATGATTTGGAGCCCGAACAAGGATCCTATCAGGATACGTATGGATGGATCATGTTCAGGATGGGACGCTTCGAGGAATCCAAAACCTGGATTGAAAAATCATTAAGTTCTTCAACGGATAGTAGCGCCACTGTACTGGAACATTATGGAGACGTTCTTTTTAAATTGGGTAATACTTTAAAAGCCATTGAATTCTGGCTAAAAGCAAAGGAAGCGGGGGAAGGCGCATCAGAACTTCTGGATAAAAAAATTCAGGATAAAATCTTTATTGAGTAAGTGATCCATCTGCATGGCTTCCTCCGGCACCCATTGAATTTGTTTCTGAAAAACGAATTCCTTCTGTATTATTGAGTATAATTGTCAGTTTTTTTTTATTTTGTTCGATGCAAAGGAATTCAATAAGCGGCATATTTAGACTAGTCCCTTGTGATTTTATCCGACAAGGTATTTTACTTTTCCTTTTGAGTTTTTTTTTATTGCCTTCCTGTAAAACCACAAAAAAAATAGTTGACATCCCTTCGGCTCAGGTAAAGCTGAAAGGTGCTGATGTTATTGAGGTTTTTGACAGTGTCTTAGCAAACCAGTTTGAATTTTCATATCTCGCTGCTAAGGCAACTGTTGACTATACCGATAAATCAGGTGAAACCCAATCCTTTGATATTAATATCCGCATGCGGCATGACAGCGCGATATGGATAAGCATTACCCCACTGTTAGGAATTGAAGCCGCAAGGGTAATCATTGACCGGGACAGTTTAATGATTATGGACAGGGTACATAAAACTTTTATGGCCAGGGATTATGGATTTCTTGAGGAATTGCTCAAGACTACAGTAACTTTTGACATGGTACAGGCAGTAGTTATTGGAAATTATTTCCCTTACAAGCGTGCGGATAAAATACGTTCGGTTTATGAAGAAGAACCTTTTTACATACTGAGTTCATTGAATAAGAGACGCATGAAAAGGGTTTTGGAAGAGAAAGATCCTTCCAAACCGGTTATTCAGGACTTTTGGATTGATGGAAATTTCAGGATAGCCAAATCTAAGATTACGGACGATAAGCTGGATCGCTGGGTGGAGGCGAGTTACAAAAATTTTACTGAGGTAGGAGGAAAGCTGTTCCCAAATGATTTAGTGGTAACCATTTCTTCTTCATCACCAACGATTATTAAAATTGTTTACAATAAACTTACGGCTGATGAATCGTTTACCATGCCGTTTACTGTTCCTGAAAAATACGACCGGAAATGATTTAGCTCAGGCAAGTGTCACGCCACTATTTTCTTAAAACTTTTTTTGTTTTTTTTCGTTGAAATCTTCCTAGGCTCGGTTCTTTGCCTTTGACCATGGAATTTTCACAATACACAGATTTTCAAAGACTTTCCTGTTCTTCCGCTAAAAGGGAATTCGCGAAATCGTGTTGGACTTTTCGGGTATTTCAAACAGCTTTAATTATTTTCCTGCTTTTTTTTCCTCCTGTTGTTAATGCACAATCCAAGAAGGAACTCCAGAATAAAAAGGCGCAGTTGCAGAAAGATATTGAGTACACCAATAAAATGCTTAACCAGACTAAGAAGAACAAATCAGTTTCTTTAAATCAACTGGTGACCTTGAACAAGCAAATCAGCAAACGCTCCGATTTGATAAATACTATTTCTACGGAGATCAATGGTGTAGACAAAGAAATCGGGAAGGTCGCAACTAACATAGATTCCTTGAATCATCAGTTATCTTTTTTGAAAAAGCAGTATACAGGAATGCTTTATTATGCATATAAAAGTCAAAATTCTTATTCGCGTCTGATGTTTATTTTCTCTGCGGATGATTTTAATCAGGCATGGAAGAGGATGAAGTATTTGCGACTGTTGAGTGATTACAGAGTCCAGCAAAGAAATATGATTGTTCAGGTTCAGGATTCATTGTCCGGAAAGAAGAGAGTTCTTCAAGAGGTAAAACAAGACAAGGCTATTTTGCTGACCGCACAGGAAAAGCAAAAGCAATTGCTGGATAAGGAGAAAAAGGATCAGGTAAAGACCTTGAACAGTCTTGCAAGCAAAGAGAAGAAGTATAAAAAAGATCTTCGTGAAAAGCAGAAACAAGAACAACTGCTTGCTACGAAGATTGAAAAAATTATCCGGAAAGAGATAGAGATGGCACAGGCTGCCGCCAGAAAAAAGGCCGCAGGTTCAGTTACCGCGAGTACTTCTAAAAAGAAAATTGAGAACATAAGCAGTTCAACTCTACTGGCGAGCACACCGGAAGCGATTCGACTGAGTAATGATTTTGAAAGTAACAAAGGCAGGTTACCATGGCCGGTAGAGCAGGGGTTTATCAGCAGTTCTTTTGGACGCCATAGTCATCCTATATGGAAAGATGTTGTTGTCAACAATAATGGTATTGATATCAATTCATCTAAAGGAGCAAAAGCAAGAGCCGTTTTCGAAGGCACTGTGCTTAGAGTCATAATGGTAGTAGATAAATATGCTGTGCTAATTCAACATGGTGAATACTTTACTTTGTATTCCAATTTGCAGGAAGTGTTCGTGAAATCAGGTGATAAAATTATTACGAAGCAAATATTAGGCTTGGTACAAACAGGTGAAGACGACGGGAAGACAGAAGTTCATCTTGAAATTTGGAAAGGCAGCAACAAGATGGATCCGGAAGGCTGGTTGGCCAGACACTGAGGCTATTTGATAATTTTGAAATAAGTGGATTGCCCTTTCCCGGAAAATCAGGAAGAGGATTTTTCTAAACGAATTATCAAATCAGGGTACCAACATTTAAAGGATTCTTCAGATTGCCCGCTTTTTATGCTCCGAAGAAGGACTGATTTTGATCATGTTTTTTTTTATTTTTAAACATGAGTTGTAAAATCCTCGTTACAATCGAGCTATTTCATTGCAAGAAATATAGAGAGTGTTTGCAACTAGTTGTGGTATACTATTTTTATTATAATCTTTGAAATCTGTTTTTAAACCACATACTTTTACTGTTTATCCTTTTAGATTTAAACTTTTTTTTGACAAATATTTAGTTGATTTCTTAGCCGACACATCCTCTACAGGCCTTGTCTAATATGGGGTTCAGGGGTTCTTCTTTCAAAAAACTTTTTTTTTCAGATTATTAATGTATTCTTGTAGTGTTAATTAATTCAGATTTTTATTTTTTCCATATTATTGATAACCTGTACAAAAATTTTATGTGACATTTAATGTTGACTTAATGTTTGTTTTGGTTATTAAATTTATTTTGCGACGATCAATGTTTTCACTATATAATATAATACATGACACACACACACACATTAATTAAATCAGGCCGAACGAGTGCTTTGCAGAGTAGGCTTCTTTTAGTTTTCGGGAATAGTCAGTAAGGCCATTCGTTGCACTTATTTGGGTTATACTTTATACTGTTTGGACATCTTTCACACGACGAGTCCGGATGGTATTGTTGAATTCAGTATAGTCAAAGATACCGTGCAAACTGATGCCTTCTCCATTTGATGCATGTGTGTATCAGTGGCAACTCCGAAAATTAACCTGATACAAATTTCAGTGAATGAATATTGTTAAAATACAATTATAAATACCTTTTATACCATGAAAAAAGCGAACAACTACTCGTCTCTAACTACTTATTTTAAGGATAACTTTTCATTGATCACCTTATCGGGAAGATCCATAAAGGTGATCTCCCCTAACAGTCAAAACCACACTAATCTATATAACATGAAACACACTTACGCATTTCAAAAGGGAAATTCACCGCAAATCGCAGTTGTAGTTCTGATGCTCACCTGCTTTGCAATGGCAAGCCAGTTATTTACCAGAATAAAATCAACTTTCTATTCGGGGAAAGCTGCTTTGAGCGGATTGCTTCTTGCATTTTTGTTTTTCGCCGGGGCTGAAAACAGTTTTGGACAATTATCTCTAACGAATGTCTCCAACACGGCAAATTTGGATTTTAGCAGCAGTATGCCTGCTACTGTCGGAACTTCACCTGGATCTGCTTTCACAGGGGCTGGTTTTTCGCCGAATCCTACAGCTTCAGGTCGCTTGAATTCCAATGCATGGGCAGGAACTGGTATGTCAGACGCTGCTATTGCATTTGGTGGAACAATTATCACTGGCGATTGGGCCAGAGGTGCTACTACATTAGCTAGCCTTAGCACTGGCGGTTTATATGCATTCACTGGATTACCGGGTTCAGTTAGTAATCCATTTTTGCTTATTCAACCTGCAGGGAGTGATTTTACCCCGGGAACACTTACCTTGAAAATTGTGAATAATGGAACAAGTGATATCACCTCATTGTCACTCTCCTATAATTTGTATATTCGAAATAATGAAGGTTATTCAGGCAGTTTTAACTTTTCATACTCTACGGATAATTCTACCTACACACCTGTTGGAGCATTAGACTATGCCTCGCCAGTAGCAGCAGATGCATTTGGCTGGGTTTTAGTTGGGTCAAACCCATCACGTTCCACAACTATTTCTTCACTTACAATAACTCCGGGAAGTTTTATTTATCTTAGATGGACAGGTGATGATGTTAGTGGCAGTGGAAGTAGAGATGAATTTGGTTTGGATGATATATCTCTGAATGCAACTTTTGCTGCAGCAGCACCAACTGTTGCTTCTCCTACTGATGCTTCTATTGGTAGCACTTTTGCTACTTTAGGTGGTGATGTTACAGGTGATGGTGGTAGTGCACTAACGGCAAGTGGTGTTGTCTGGAGTGTGACAGCAACAAATGCAAGTCCGACCATTGGGGGAACCGGAGTAACTGACGTTGCCGGTCTCGGTACATTAGGTGTTTTCACTGTGAATGCTACAGGAATGCCTTCTAGTACACAGATCAGCTATTCTGCATACGCTTCAAATGCTAATGGAACAACGTATACAAGTCCAGCTACCTTTAATACTCTTCCTCCCGGGGTCATGTTACCTCCTGCATTAACAGCGGCGATTGCTACAGTCGACGCAGATTTTGATATAACTTATATAGATGATGCTTCATGGAGAGCTGCAGTAACCGGCGTGATGTATGGTGCAACAACTTTAAGTATTGGTACAGATTATTCATTGGCTGCAGGAATACTTACCTTGAAGCCAAGTGGAAATGCAGCCCTGCAAGTTGCAGGTACACAAACAGTAACTGTCACAGCAACAGGATATAGTGACGCTACAGTTAGCCAAAGTATCGGAGCAGGAGCAGACAGTTATCTTGAAATGAATGTGGAACCAACAGATCCTGCATTAAATGGCGGAGTACTGACGGTTCAACCTTCCGTATTTATCAGAGATCAGTACGGTAATCCAACATCAAGTACCGCAACCGTTACTGCCAATACCGGTTCTGGAACATGGACCCCAACTGGAAATACCACTGCCAATGGAGTCAGCGGTACTGCTACTTTCAGTGGATTAAGTGCAACAAGTGCTGCAGCTGTAATAGGAGCAACCATAATATTTACAAGTCCCGGTTTAACATCGGCTACATCGGCTGCCTTTGATATCCCTGCACCACTTATCCCTGCTGATCACATGATCTTCGTTTCGGTGCCTCCAACAGGAATCACCGGTCATGATCTCAGTTCATTCCAGGTGCATGCACTTCGCCCGGATAATACTGTTGATAATACCTATACAGGTAACGTTACAATCACAATCGCTACAGGTTCCGGAAATTTAACAGGTACAACTACAAAAGCATGTTTTTCCGGAATTGCCACTTTCAATGATCTTCAATTTGATGCAGCAGATTCTTATACTTTAGATGCTAATTCAGGTTCTTTTAGTCAGATCACCAGCGGAACCATTGCCATCAGACCTGCTATAGCTAGCTGGAATTTCGAGGCAGTGACTACAATAAATACCGGAACTTCTGCAATTATTTCTGGGGGTTCAGCCGTAGCGGATGCAGGTCTCCAAACAGCCGGTTCAGCATTCAGTGGAGAGCATGTTGATGCTGCTACGGTTTGGTCCAATCCATCCGGAAACGGATCTTCTAAATCATTCAGTTCAAATCATTGGGCTATCGGAGACTATTATCAATTCCTTGTCGACCTGAATAATTATCAAAATATATTTTTGAATTTTGACCAAATGGGAAGTAGTTCAGGTCCGGCTGATTTTAAAGTACAGTATAGTACAGACGGTGTAAGCTACTCTGATTTTGTTTCTAATACCTATAGCTTGGGTAATACCAGCTGGCATTCATATGAATTTGATCTAAGTTCGATCACGGCTTTGAATGGAGCTTCAAGTGCATACATCCGATTGGTGAATACAACGACTATCTCAAACACTGGAGGGACAGTTGGAACAGGAGGAACAAGCAGAGTTGATAATGTTGTTCTTTCCGGTACCTGCAATATTGTTTGTCAGAATGGAGGAACTGCAACACCAGCTTGCGGATGTAATTGCCTTTCAGGATATTCAGGAGTGTATTGTGAGATCGCTCCATGTTCTACACCGGCTGCACCAACTGGTACAGCATCACAATCTTTCTGTGGTGTTCCGACTGTTTCAGACCTTGCTGCAACAGGTACTGCCATCATATGGTATGATATGGCCAGCGGTGGTACTGCTTATGTTGGCACAGATTTATTAGTGAATGGAAATCATTATTATGCATCACAAACAGTGGCCGGTTGCGAGAGCACATCCCGTTTGGATGTAACGGCAACAGTC
>CAYHFJ010000122.1:0-1328 GCA_964355885.1 uncultured Flavobacteriales bacterium | reverse complement strand
ACCAATACGGCAACCAGTTACTGTACCATTCAAAGTGCAATAAATGATCCAAACACTTTAGCAAACCACACACTCTTATTATTGTCCAATGTCACAGAGGGAATAATAACCATCAACAAATCCCTGACACTGGATGGAGTTGGTTTTACAATAACATCAACCTCTCCAAATTTTGGACTCAACCCGACAGTCATTGATGTAATCATTGAAGACCTGACCTTAACCGGTGCAGGAACCTTTGGTATCATCTCGACCTGCGGTGCGGATAATCTTGAACTTACTAATGTGACCGTTACCGCCTGTGGTGGTAGTGGAATTGCCTTAGCAGGTTCCGACAATTGTGTATTAACAAATATTACTTCAACTAACAATGGAGGCAATGGTATTTCTGTTACTAATTGTGATAACACAACAATAAATGGCCTCACTACTTCCGGCAACACCTTTGGTGTTTTTGGCGCAGGTATTGGTTTATTTACCAGCAGTACAACTTGTCCTCCTGCAGGAATCAACGGTTTTACCTTAACGGGAACCGTTAGCATTGCAGAGAATCCAAGAGTTTATTCTCAAAAGGAAAATGCAGCTGATGTGATCACGGGCCTAAGTGGTGCTTCCATTATGTGGGCCGTTGGAACAAGCGCATTGGATCGTTCATACTGGCCGGATAAAGCGACAGCATATTTTGTTGTTAAGACTCTTTTCGAAGCGCCTTACAGTTTCCCAAATACAACAGTATTTGTCGAAGAAGTTGCCACAGACAACCTTTATGTTGACAACGATCCTGCAGGTGATGCGGTTCCTCCGATGCTGGTACAAACAGGAGTGAATTTTGCAGCTTCCGGAAAAACGGTTTTTGTTGAAGCAGGAGCTTATAATGAAAATGTTAACCTCAATAAGGACGTGACTATTAATGGTAGTGGTCCGGGATCAACCATACTGACACCTTCAGTTGCCTGTTCCGGCAATGGAGTGACAATCAGTGCCAATAATTCCAAAGTAAAAAATCTGACCGTCACCAATTATACTTATGGTTTGGCAGTTTCAAGTACAGGATCTGAAGTGGATAACGTTTATATGGATGCAAATTGTACTGCCGGACTCGAATTGAGTTCCGGAGCGACAAATTTATCAGTATTAAATTCACACCTGAATAACAATACACAGCTCGGATTCCGTAAAGGAACAGCCGCTATTGTATCGGGCTTCACGATGGATAATTGCGAGGTCACCGGCAATTATCAGGGATGTTTCATTGCCAAGAACAATGGTGCAGGCGGAACATTTGATAATGTATCAATCAGCAATTCAGACTTCAGTAACAACCTCAT
>CAYHFJ010000121.1:0-9913 GCA_964355885.1 uncultured Flavobacteriales bacterium | reverse complement strand
CAACCACTCCCACCGGTCCGGATTTCAATTTTCTATTTTCTGACATAGACGTTAAATGGCAAAAATAGCAAATATTTAAGCCCTTTATGATACTAAATACGGCCAAATAGTTCTAATTTAAGGCGATCACCCACTTCTTTGTCTAAAAAATAATTTGTTCAAAAGGTTTGTTTTGGCATCTTAGAGTCGTATATTTGCCATCCCAAAAATCAGAAAACAAGGCTTTTCGGCCGAATTATTTGATTGAAAGATTTACTTAAAAATAGGAAATTAGCATAAAATGGCAAATCACAAATCATCCCTGAAGCGTATCCGTAGTAATGACTCAAAGCGAGTACGCAACCGTTATCAGGCTAAAACAGTACGTAATGCAATGAAGGCTTTCATGGAAATTCCTGAGAAAAAAGATGCTCTTGCAAAACTTCCAAAATTGACTTCCATGTTGGATCGTATTGCAAAAACCAAAATTATTCACAAGAATAAAGCGGCTAATTTAAAGAGCGAATTGGCTCTTCATGTTAACCATTTGAAATAAATCAGTTCAGATATTTTTTTTTTGCCTCTCGGAAACGAGGGGCTTTTTTTTGTCCACACCCCAGAAAAGAAACCTGCTTTTATTGGATGTGTAGTCTTTCACTTCTTTGCACCTTGCCATCGAAACTAGATGGAGCAAAGACATATAAGCACTGCAATTCATGGAACAGAAATTAAGCATTAAAACATGGGCTGAAGAGGATCGTCCCCGCGAAAAACTGATGTTGAAAGGAAAGCATAGCCTGTCAGACGCGGAACTTATCGCTATTCTGATCAGCTCAGGTAATACAGAAGAATCCGCGGTTGAACTTTCTCGAAGAATATTAAATGGATGTGGCAATGACCTTCTACATTTAGCACGAATGAATGTTTCCGAATTAATGAACTTCAAAGGCATTGGTGAAGCCAAAGCTGTCACCATAGCAGCCGCGTTGGAGTTGGGTAGGAGAAGGAACGAATCAAGTCCGGAAAAAGTCGAGAAAATTTCAAACAGTAAAGATGTGGTTAGCATCTTCCAGCCATTATTAGGCGATCTTCTTCATGAGGAATTCTGGGTATTATTCCTTAACAGAGCAAATAGAATAATAGGAAAGCAGCAAATTAGTATGGGTGGCATGAGTGGCACAGTCGCTGATCCGCGCATGATCTTTAAAGCAGCCCTCGACAAAAAAGCACTGGCTATCATACTTTGCCATAATCATCCTTCAGGCAATACACAGCCCAGTGAAGCTGATCTTAGCCTGACAAAAAGCCTTCATTCCGGCGGGAAAATTCTTGAAATTTCAGTGTTGGACCATGTCATCATTACCCAGAGTGGTTTTTATAGTTTTGCAGACGAAGGGAATATTTAAAGATTGAACATACGGTGGTTCTTTGTCAGAAGGATTGCTTATTTTCACGCGGGTAAGAATCCTGGTTCTTCGTTCCCGGTTCACAGATGCTACTGATTTATTCACCCTCATCCTCTCCCCGACTTCGCTACATCCTGGACGTTATTTTTCAGGATTTTCTAGGTATTGAATATCACCTGACATCAGATGCCGATAAATTTGGATTTCACTCCGGACCCAGGCTAAATTATAGTGAACAAGCATTGGGGAATGAATTATTCATATACTCTACACGTTTGCTTTTCGAAAAAGGAATCAGGGATCAGCAGATTTCGGTCATTGACTGGCAGGACACAAAAGCATTCTTTGCGACACATCCAAAGTACCGGATTCCTTTCGACCTTTTTGCAGCTTCTTTCTATCTGTTAACACGCTATGAAGAATACCTCCCGCATCGTCGAGATGTACATGGTCGCTTCGATTCAAGGGATAGCCTGGCCTTTCAGAAAGGATTTCTGCATAAACCTGTTGTCGACATGTATGCATTAGAACTTAAAACCCTGATTCTCTCCGCTTATCCGGATTTTAAATTTCCGGAACGAAAATTCAGCTTCCGTTCGACGATTGATATTGACAATGCCTGGGCATATAAGGAAAAAGGACTGCTCCGTACAACCGGCGCGCTGCTTCGCTCTTTAGTGCATTTTGAATTTAAGGAACTAACTGAACGCATACTGGTGATTCTGGGTTACAGGAAGGATCCTTATGATACCTATGATCAGCTTTATGCTATTCAACAGGAATATGGGTTTAAAAGTATTTACTTTTTTCTGTTAGGAGATTATGGTGAGAATGATAAAAATGTATCTACTTCAAGGAAAAAATTTCAATCGCTCATTAATTCCATTGCAGATTATAACGATGTGGGTATACATCCGTCCTATGCTTCCAATAAGATGAAAACCCGAATACGCCTTGAACAATCCAGACTGCAAAAAATAATTAAAAGTAACGTAAGTAAAAGCAGACAACATTTTCTCAAACTTGAGTTTCCCGATACTTACAGAAATCTCATTGAGTGTGATATCACCGATGATTATACAATGGGTTATGCGGCAGAACAGGGATTCAGGGCAGGCACTTGCACCAGTTACCGGTATTATGATCTTGAATATGAATGTATGGCTCCATTGAGAATCCACCCATTTGTAGTTATGGATGCTACATTAAACTTTTACAAGAAAGTACAACCTGTTGAAGTCATGAGTAATGTAACGCCTCTTTTGAAGGAGGTAAAAAAAGTAAATGGAACCTTTACCATTCTGTGGCATAACGAATCTCTTAGTGAAAAAAAACCCTGGGAAGGATGGAATGGAGTTTATGAAGAAATTGTCAAAGCCGCTCACACAAAAAGTTGATCCAGTATCTTTCACATACAGAAATTGATAAGATCCTTTGGGATCGTTGCATCGATCAGTCGGATCAGGCAATTGTCTATGCTAATTCATGGTATTTAGACATAGTCTCTCCCGGATGGAGCGCGCTGGTGGATGATAACTATCGTGCTGTTTTCCCAATCACATGGAGAAAAAAATGGAGTTTCAATTATCTTTTTCAACCTGCCTTTACCCAACAATTAGGATTATTCAGCACAAAACAACTCGAAGAAAACAGCCTGAGCAATTTTCTTCAGGCTATTCCGCTTACTTTTAAACTCATCGAGATTCAACTCAATTGTGGAAATAACAATTTATTACTTCCAGCCGGTTTTAACAAACATCCCAGAATAACACACCAGCTGAACCTTGGCTATACGTCAAGTGAACTGGAGAAGAAATTTTCAGAGAACACCAAACGAAACACTAAAAAATTTGAAAAATCTTCAATTCTGGTAAAAACGAATATAGAGGTTGCAGACATTGTTGATCTGTTCCGAAAAAATCGGGGAAAAAAGATTTCACAATTGAGGGAAGAAGACTATTCAGTATTTCTATCAATCTGTACGGAGGCAAAAAAAAGGAAACTGCTCAGTTGTTTTGGAGCGGTTGATGAAAATGGAATGCTCCTGGCCGGTACCATTTTCCTTCGCAGCCATTTCGGATACATTTTACTTTTCACAGCACTTTCTGAGGAAGGAAAGGAAACCGGAGCGATGAGTACCCTCATCTCCAACTTTATCAAGGAGCATGGCGGAGAAAAAGGAATACTTGATTTTGAGGGCTCTATGGATTCCGGTTTAGCACGATTTTATAAAAGTTTCGGGTCACATGAAATCGTATATTTGCAAATAAGAAATAACCGCCTTCCGGTGTTTTTACGTTGGTTAAAAAATTAATAAATAATCTCTATGGTTCACAATTTAGGACTTTCACGCTCAATCGTCAATCATTTTATCGCGGAGATCAGGGATACAGCTATACAACAGGATCGTATGCGGTTCCGAAGAAATCTGGAACGACTGGGTGAAATTTTTGCTTATGAGATAAGCAAAGAATTACCCTTTAATGATGTGGAAGTAACTACTCCCCTGGGAAGTGCTTCAGTCCCCGTGCTGGCTGAACAACCGATTGTAGCAACCATCCTGCGCGCGGGCTTACCCCTGCATCAGGGGATTTTGAACTATTTTGATAATGCTGATAATGGTTTTATAAGTGCTTACCGTAAGCACCACAAGGATGGAAGTTTCGAGATAAAGCTTGAATACGTTTCCTGCCCTTCACTCGATAATCGTATACTTATTTTGTGTGATCCCATGTTGGCAACCGGAGCAAGTATGGTCAGTACCTATAAAGCAATGCTTGAAATGGGTACTCCGAAACATACACATGTAGTAAGCGTACTTGCCAGCACTCAGGGAATTGAATATGTGAAGTTACAATTACCGATGGAACGTATCAGTATTTGGGCCGCGGCAATCGATGAGGAGCTCACTGCACAATCTTATATCGTTCCCGGCCTAGGAGATGCAGGAGATCTCGCCTATGGTAAAAAACTTTAATCCCAGGAAGTCACTTTTAAATTAATCCTTCCCGGAACACTACAATAATGGATGAGCTTTTTAAAATACTTACACTTATCCTACTTAGTAGTGTTAAATTCACTGTTGGACTCCCGCTCGTATATTTAAACGAAACGTATGATTTCACTTGGTTTGAAACGAATATCTATGCAATAATAGGTGGCATGATAGGGGTTCTTGTTTTTATGCATGTGAGTGAATGGCTTATGGAACTCTGGGATCGGATCCGTCTATATTTTTTTAAAAAGAAAGAGAAAAGAAATTCATTGTATTCCCGACCGATAGCCGATATAGAAGGGAATCTTGAGATACATTATGACTATGTAGAGAAAAGCCTTCCTGCAAGAAAACTATTCACACGAAGAAACAGAAGAATGGTACAAATCTGGAGTAGGTATGGGCTCATAGGACTCGCTGCACTTACGCCGGTACTTTTCTCAATTCCCATAGGAACTTTTTTTATGACCCGATTGGCAAAAAACAAAAGAAAAATAATATTCTATATGTTTATTTCAGTGACTTCCTGGTCGCTGCTCATTACAACACTTTTTGAAATATTGCATGTCGGTTCTTTAAATGAAATTCTGAAATGAAATTATATAAGCACATATTTTTCGATCTTGACAACACCATCTGGGATTTTGAAAAAAACTCAAAAGAAACACTCATTGAGATGTATCACAAACACAATCTTGCTGACTTGGGTGTTAAGGATGTAAATCACTTCATCCTGAAATATCAGGAACGAAATGAAATGATGTGGGAACAATATCGCTTAGGAACTATTGACAAACCGACCTTACGCGATAAAAGATTTAACTTAACATTCTGGGATATGGGTCTGGATGCGGAAACAGCTCCGGCGGAATTAGCAGATGATTATCTTAGTATGAGCCCAAGAAAGACTATACTTTTTCCACATGCGCATGAAGTGTTAGCCTTCCTCGAAAAAAAATACAAACTTCATATTATTACTAATGGTTTTGAGGAAGCGCAGCATGTCAAAATGCGGGAATCAAAATTGAGTCCATATTTTCAAGAAGTAATAATATCGGAACATACCGGTTACCGTAAACCGGACAACAGGATCTTCGACTACGCAATGAAAATAACCGGGGCCACGACGTCTGATTCAATCATGATTGGAGATGGACTTGAAGTCGACATACTCGGAGCACGAAATGTCGGTTGGGACACAATTTATTTTAATCCCGATAAAAAAGCACATCAAGAGGCTGTGACGCATGAAATCAGTTCGCTGCTTGAACTGACAAAAATTTTATAAACATTTTCGCCTGCAAAGAAGTGGAAATATAAAGACACAAAAAAGCTCCCTGTAGAAACAGGAAGCTTTTAACACAGTTATTAAATCTTATTTATTATTGGGTGCAGGAGTTTCGTTTTTCTCAACAGCTGCCTCTCCTTTGCTTCCATGACTGCAAGAAGCTTTTGCTTTTGCGGAATGATCACAAGCCGCTTTTTCTGCAGCTGAACAAGATTTACCACTTTTTGCACTCGAGCAGCAAGCCTTTTTTGCGGCTGCGGGTGCAGCTTCAGAAGCTGCTGCTTCATCACTTGCAGCAACGGCAGTCTCTGATTTAGAACTTTTCTTTTGTGGTTCCTGCGCAGTTGAAGTGAAAGCAACGAAGCATACTATTGAAACCAAGGCAAGGATTTTTTTCATGGCAGATCTTTTTTTAAGGAATTTGAATTACAAATATACAAAATTCATTCAGCACTTCCGTTCAGAATATTCAGGAATTCATAATTCCCCTAAAATTCATCAAACAATCACGCAATTTTAACTATAATCAAATAAAAACCTTAATTTCCGACCATATCCTTTTTGTACTTTCACCTCCGGAAGAAAAATGAACATATCAGAAGATATAAAAATTGCTGTTCAGAGCATCCGCAGTCAGCTACTACGAACTGTCCTGACCGCATTAATTATTGCCATAGGAATTATGGCACTTGTCGGGATATTGACTTCTATTGAAGCCATAAAAAGCTCTATCAGCGACAATTTTACAGCAATGGGAGCCAACTCCTTTACCATCCAGAACCGGGGCATGCACATCCGTGTTGGCAATAAGGGACGCAGGCCGAAGAAATTCGATGTCATTGATTACAAACAAGCGGAACGATTCGCGGAGGAATTTAACTTCCCTGCAACGGTTTCTATTTCCACCATGGCATCCCGCGTATCAACATTAAAATATAAAGACAAAAAAAGTAATCCAAACGTGTTTATCATGGGTGGAAATGAGAATTATTTACACACCTCCGGCTACGCGATTGACCGCGGAAGAAATCTTTCTCCCCAGGAAGTTCAATATGGTTCGAATGTCGTTATCATTGGAAAGGATATAGAAGAAAAACTCTTTCCCAGTGAAGATCCACTTGACAAACTGATCTCTGTAGGTAGTATAAAGTACAGGGTTATCGGTACGCTAAAGGAAAAGGGCTCGGCTATGGGTTTCGGAGGAGATAAAGTATGCGTACTTCCACTTTTCAATGTGAGGCAAAATTTTGGAAGCAACAAAACCTCCTTCTCCATTAATGTCAGTATACAAGATGTAAAGCAAATGGAAGCTTCTGTTGGTGAAGCAACCGGGCTATTCAGGATTATACGCGGCTTACCGGCTAAAGCGGAGGACACATTTGAGGTCACCAAGAGCGACAGCATTGCTACTGTCCTACTCTCTCAGATCAGCACGGTAACTCTTGCGGCGACTATTATTGGATTGATAACCTTACTTGGTGCTGCTATAGGTCTTATGAATATCATGCTGGTCTCTGTAACTGAACGAACGCGTGAGATTGGTATACGCAAGGCGATCGGAGCCACGCCAGGCAAGATTCGCTCTCAGTTTCTGGTGGAAGCGATCCTCATCTGTCAGATGGGAGGAATTTTAGGTGTTATTCTTGGAATTTTAGTTGGTAATCTGATGTCATTGCTTTTGGAAAGTAGTTTTATTATTCCATGGTTATGGATCATTGCCGGCTTGGTACTTTGCTTTATCGTTGGAGTGATATCAGGCTACTATCCCGCTTCAAAAGCAGCAAAACTGGATCCCATCGAAGCATTGCGGTATGAATAGATCAATTTCTGTTTTCTGAATACTAAAAAAGGCCGGCTGAAAATCAACCGGCCTTTTTCAATAAATAAATCGCACCTCTTAAGTTTTCACTTAGTGATGAATAATTAATCTTGAACTGGCAGCTCCGCAACGAACGAAGTATAAACCGTTAGAAAGTTCGGATGTATTAATTTCTTGACTTCCATCAAATGAATGTGAGTATACAAGTCTTCCAGTACGATCCATAATTTCAATTGTATTAATACTCAAATCGGTAGCGTGAACTCTGATAATATCACTTGCGGGATTCGGCGAAACAGACAGGGCATTCACAGGGGAAGAAACAGAAAACAAATCAGTACTCAAATTATTACTGTATGAAAAAGTTGCTGTCTGAATAACAAAATTTCCTGTACCATTTGGAACACGCGCCAGTCCCTGATCGGTGACTTGCTGTCCGAAAGTTACCTGATCAACAATCTCACGATTAGAATTCAACAACATGAGATGTTCTCCTGCAGATGACAGCTTAAAATTGCAATGTAAGCCGGCCTGACTACCGTCTTCATCCGCCCATACAATTAAATAATCGTTAGGCTGAATTATTGTGCCGTTTGGAAACTGCCATTTGATAAAATTGTAATCATTATCACTGAGATAATATCCACTGATGTTAACGGGCACATTTGTATTATTGTAAAGTTCGATCCAATCGTCATACTGACCGGAAGAATCTGTTGAAGTGGTAGTATTGGAAGCCATCACTTCATTAATCACTATTGAAGTGTCTGAGGCCATTCCGGGCAGTATCAGATACACAAATACATTGTGTTCAGCTCCTGCAGGCAGATAGGTTACCGACTTTGCACTATTGTTAGCAGCCGCCTCGACGTAATAACGAACCCAATTCCCTCCGGGTAAAGCAGGAATACTGGCTGCATAAATACCATCACCGGCACTGCTGTCGTTATGCAATCCGTCATCAAACATCAGAGTCTTTTCAAAATTTCCCACAATACCTGTAGCGAAATAAAGAGCAACTCGATCAATGCCGGAAACGGAATTCACGCTAGCCAGTACCGTCACCGATTCATTGACAACAGGCTGTTGCCATTGTATCCCTTGTGAAATAAAAGACACCTCCGAAATGACAGGTCCGTTAACATTCACTTCAGCATTGTTCATGAGGTTGTTTTTGCGCGTTACTATCCAGTTTTTCAAATTCTGAACTTCCGAATTGAATTGAGCATAAGAATAAAACTTCTTAGTATCATTTTGAACCATTGTATCAATCAGGGATTTGTAGGTATTCATCAGAGCATTTGTCTGTGAAGTATCCATAGACTCCTGAATAAGCGTCCGCATATGTGCAAGGTAACGTTGGCGGAGTGCCGGCACTGCAAGAATCCTGTGCAATAATGGATAATTTATTTTTGACTCATTATAAAACGGGCTCCAGTTTACAGCTGCATTTTCCATGACACTGTTGCCATCATATTCAATAGGCGTGATTCGACCTGTTTCGACTTCATAATATGCATAGTAATCCATCTTGCCTTTATGTACATAACTGTCATCATCAGAAAACATAATTTCACTTGCGAGGTGCCAAAGAGTACGATCAATATCGAGATAATCGGAAAGTACTACTTCAAGATTCGAAAGATTCACCGTATCCAAAACATGACAGGTAGTTACGAGATCATTCCAGGGCTGAGTCTTACTTGATTTTTTTAGCGTATAGTGAGGTTGATACAGAGCGGTATCCATGCCGAGATAATTTAGTGCTGCTGTTCCATCACCCCATCCTCCGCCGATACCACCGCTACTGCCCGGAGGTTTGTCGGCACGCCAGTTCGTACCATCATTGCTTAAAAACCACTCCTTATAAAAGTCGGCATCCAGTTGCTGAACACAAGGATAAAGTCCCCAGTTTTCTCCATTGATATACAGCTTAGAATAACTCGACTTAACAGCAGGTATATGCTTTCTGATCTGATGTTGATAGAATACTTCGCGCATGAATGACTCGTCCTGAAAAGAATTATTCAGGTTCAAAATATTATATCCATAAACATCCTGACCATCAATGAAGGAATCAAAAGTAAGGTTGAAGGATTTTTTCTGGGAATTACCTGCACCTGAATAAGAAGTTTGCCCTTTAAATCTCACTCCGACACTATCATAAGTTACACCGTCAACCATCAAAGTAGCAGGCAGGTCAGTATGCGAAGAATAATTAGATTGCATCAAAGACCAATAATTCGATTGAGGGAAGGTGAGATAAAAACTTCTGACAAATGTCTGATCAAAGAAACCGGAATTTGCAGCTTGTCCCGTTATGAGCATTCTGCCATCAGGGGTAATGTACATTTCATCGGGTAGTGACTGACCGGTGACCTTGCTCATATTAATTATAAGCAGGCAAAGAAGAAGAAGTCGATTCA
>CAYHFJ010000120.1:0-9939 GCA_964355885.1 uncultured Flavobacteriales bacterium | reverse complement strand
ACTAATTAAATCATAGCTATAATCTATTCTTTTGAATCTTTGTGGAAGAACTGTTGAGGAAACTATAGAGAGTTTGCGGTTATCCTGCAAAAGGCTCTTCACATTTCCATGGATATCGTAGGAATAATGCGATGCGAAGTCAAAATAAGTGGAATCAGCAACATAAGTATCGGCATACGTTGTGCTTGCTACCCTGTTTCGAAGATTCTCCTGATAATACTCATACGTTGTTGTATCCATCGCACAGGTAAATGGCCTTAAATAGAACGCTGCCGTGTCATAAAATGTTTTGGTTACTTCTTTTCGCAGACCCGAAGAATTATTCAACCAATCACGATACAAAGTATCGTTCAATACTTTTGGATTAAAGCTTGAATTTACTTCATCACCAAATATTTCGTGGAAGATTAGTGTTCCTGCATTTTCGAGTTTCTCCCCCGTTTCGCGGATTCTACCAAGGTGATCATAGAGAGTATAGCTATAACGTTTCGGTTCACAACTGAACTGCTTGGTGTTCTGTGAAATCACCAGTCGGCCAACCTTATCATAATAAAATGTAGAACTGTAAAGGAAAGATTCATCATGAAGCATTCTTCCATATGGATAAGTACTTCCTCTTGCCATGGTATTCATAAGCGTTCCAGGATAAGTACCTGCCACCCATCCTCTGTAACGACCCGGGAAGGCTATAACCTTGATGTCTACCGTAGCAGTATCCGGATCAGTGATGATGTAAGCATCCTTGTCTGTTCGTTTGTACCAAACGATGGAATTGGCGGCTGAAGATTGAATATTACAATTTGTGGATGCTCTATAAATCAATCCTGCATCACCTACTACATAGCCATTGCGGTCGTCATGGAAAAATACGTCATTGTACACATTTCCAGCATTACCTGATGCGAGTAGGTTCTGATCTATCCAAGTTCCATTGATATAAGCTTGAATCGTATTCGCCGGTCCAACTGCAATGAAATTATTGTCATTGAACATGTGAAGTGCATTAAATTGACTTCCTCCCGGTGAATTCAACGGAGTTGCAGCACTAACAGAATTTGATGAACTGTGATAGGTGAGCTTTGTTGCTTTTCCGTCTGAACTTACTGCGTAACCCAGGATATCCTTACCAAATTTGATATCATTCCAACTTGTTGAGCTCGAGTTATTGTAAGGTCTAAGGTCTGATAATAATCCATTCGGAGCAAGTTGTGATAAGTAATCTCCGGTTCCCGAGATGAGACATTGACCAGGTCCGGTGGCCCATATGCTTTTGTAAACAGGCAAATTACCATTTGAATCATAATTAGGTTTTATCACATTCCATGAAATTCCTGCATTCCTGGTTTGCCGTATAATTCCATGTTCTCCAATAGCAAATCCTTCATTGGCATCCCGGAAATGAATGTCTTTCAACGAATGAACAAATACGGATTTAATCTTTACGCCATTGTTCACATTATAATTATAAATGGCACTACCGGATCCCACTACAAACACACCTGATCCATCTGCCCTAAATACGACACCGTTAAAATCCGTGGTTAATGGAGCGGGCACCATTTTTTGAGTGGTGTCTGCCAATTGATATTCAGGAATTTTCAATAGGGTTCCTTTATCACCGGACACATAACTTATTGTTGTTGCATTCACAAAAGCAATATCACTTAAATTAGAAATTGTTCCAGTACTAATTTGAGTTAAGGTAGAGTGTGAAGAACTTAAGGAAAGGGTGTACAATTTACCACTGTCTCCGGCAGCAAATCCTAGAGATTGATCGGCGCGGACAGCGTTTAATCTTGATGTATTATACCCTATAAGATTTGAGAAGGATGGCAATCCACCCGTCACATTTGATGTCATTATACAACCATCGGCACCAGAAGTTATCATTCCTCCGGTAGCATCCATTGGCTCTATGTCGTAAATTGATAATGGTGTTATCGACCAACTTTTATTATCAAATGAGGTAGAATTATTTAGTACACCAACTGATCTGGCCACTATTGCGCCTGCGTCGAGAGAACTGACAATTACAGAATCTTTCTCGCTGATATCGAAAGATGATGGCTCAGTCATTGAGACAAACGATGTTGTGTTTGAATAAATATCAAAGACCAATAATGGTATTGCAGGTACCGTATCCACAGAAATTTTATAAAGCATCAAGTTCGTCCCTGCTGACGGAATATTTATCTTACCAATTCCATAAACATCTTCCGTCAAAGGACTCTTTTGAAGTTGATATAATTTAGAAATATTCCCTGATGAAGGTGGCGTAGCCGAAATAAAGGTGCCTTGAACTGTAAGGCCCGCATTCTTTTCAACATAACACTGAACTTCGTCCATATCATTAATGTATGGAATTCGATAGAGATAAAGATCTGTTGAGACAGTACCAATAGTTTCGGTAACCTTTACTACTTGTTGCGAGATCCTTGTTACAGGATTACCCACTGAGAGAACCGGACTCAGTGCACGCCATGAAACTGAATTCGCCGCGATATCTCTTGTTGTGAAGAATTGACCATCTGCATTAACAAGGGTAGCAAAATTTTTCATACCTACACCGTTTATATTCACCATAGAAGATGTTACAGCTGTAAACTCTATTGTCGATAAGGTACCGGTCGGCTTTGCAACACTTAACAATCCGAAATATGGATCAAGGTTTAAACTGTTTGCAATGATTCTTTTGATAATTCCCCTTTTTCCGACAGCAATACCCTGAGTTGAATCTACAAAATGCATGGAATTATAATAATCACCCTTTTCACTTAGTCGCTCCCAGCTTAAACCACCGTTCCATGTTTTAAACAATTGGTTATTACCTGCTGCACTATCTATCAAAGCTAATCCAATACTATCATTTACGAAGAAGATATCTTTAATATCCTTGCGAATGGACGTATGTATCAGTTTCCAATTTGTGCCACCATTAGTCGTTTTCAATAAGTTTCCATCAAGACCAACTGCAAATGCATGGGCAGGATATTTTACCTGGTCCTTCAGATAAAACACCTTGGATAATCCAACTGTGGTAAAGTCTACAATAGCTGTTAATGTTGTTCCTGAAAGCTGATAGATAAATCCTTCATCAAGATTATTATATCCGGCGGCATAATAATCAGTTCCATTATAAGTTAAAGAAGTAAAGGATTTTGAGATAGGAGATGGAACCGTGAGTTGGTTAAATACTATCGATGTGCCGTTATCTGTAATTTGATACAATTTATCAACAAGATTGCTGGGCTAATGGGGATGTCGCGAAATACGATCAAGGATTATCGGGATAAATTCCTGCTGACCGGGGTCACCTATTTACAACTTTTGGAGCATAGCGAAGTTGAACTTTCCTTGCTAATCAAAAGCAGACCGCCTTCTTCCTTGCCTGATGCGGATGAAAAGCGATTAAAAGATCTTACTTCACTGCTTCCGTATTTTCTATCGGAGCTCCCCAAAACAGGAGTTACAAAACAACTTTTGTGGCAGGAGTACCTGAAAGACTTTTCGGATGGTTACCGTTATACCAGGTTCTGCCATTTTCTTTCTCAGTTAGCTCATCAAATACTAAATTATCTCCCACAAATTTTCAATTTTTGTCTCCTTTTATTCTATTGAACAGATTTACTAGAGCTGGAAATAGGATAAGTAAAACACAGAAAGGGATCAACCAGATAATCCTGCTTTGCAAGCGGTCCATTACATTGGCCATTGTCCCGTTGACGAATGCATTTAAAACCAATGAGTAAATGCAAATCAAACTCAGCATCCACAATTCTCTTTTTGTCTGAAGATTCTCCCTATTCCCAAAGAATAGCACCAGAATTACGGAACAAAGTACCATGATAAACAAAATACGCTTATTAATTTCTGAAAAATCTATACCAAATTGATTTTGATTTGAAAGAATATAAGCATTAGCATCTTTCCGAAAGTGCCATTTAATATTGAAACCAGGGGGTGACTTTTCCCCGTAAGGAAAAATTCCATCACCTACATCACATGTCACTAACTGCCGGACAGTTGAGACGAGACTTTCTCTTAAGTTCCATAGAAAATACTTAGAGCCGAAAACAATATTATGAATCACTTCATTATAATCTCTTTCAGTTTTTTCCCATCCTCCTGTTTGAAATAAAATACTCCTGTCGGACCAGATAAAATCAACCGCTGTCACAGGAATCTGGTCCTTGAAAAAACATAAACTATTTGATGACTCAGGAATAAAACGAAATAGTTGATTGTCTGTGTTGTTCTTATCGAAGAGCTGAATTTTTGCACCATCAACTGTGCTAAATTCTGCAACATCTAAAACCTGATGCGAAAACACACTTTCAATCATGTAATACTTTTCGGCCATCTCCACTAGACGGAACTTCTGACCTACTGCTCCGGAATCCTTTGCCTGTACTACACTTAGATTGTCAGATGCAGAATCTTGTTGTAAAGAAATCGCCTTCCCACTGTGTAATGCAATAATTTTATAATAACCATTTTCAATCTTACTCAAATGAAATTTTTGATTTTCTCCATTGACATATGACCATTGATGAAGTCTGGCATAATCCTCTGTTTTTACTCCTTCCACATCCAAGAATTTTTTGCTGTGTTTGGCCATGAGAAAATAAGAAGTGGTATCATTTAGTTCAGGTTCGCCACAGGAAGAACAATTAGAACGCAAATAATCCTTAAGAATTCCACTCTCTGCAAAACGAGCTACTAGGAAAACATGCGGGCTACCTGCCAATCGAAATTTACCATCTATCAGGTAATTAATAATGAAGGCCATTGGCCAACAAATTAAAACAAGAGCAGCTACCTTGATAAATCGTCCTATCGGAATAATTTTAGTACTAAAGTATTTCTTTATAACTCCAATTAATAAAAGAGATATAATTAACAGAGTATTTACAAGCAGGTGAGAATTATGAGTAAGACAAGAGAAAATTAAAATTATAGAAATGATCACAGTCTCTAGTTTGGATAGCTTAGGGGCAAAAAGGAGAAGCGCAATACAAATTGCCGGCAAAGCAGAAAAAAAGTCGGCCATGATTTGAGAACAAAACCAAGGTAGTGTGCTGACAAACGAAAGAATTACAAACAAAATAGTTCTATAAATACGACTTGAATACTTAGGAAGGAACTGAATTATTGCCTGGCCAAGTAACCAGGCAGCAATCATTCCCTGAGCAATCAAAACATACCACAGGGATTCCTTCATACTCGTTAGATGAACGAACAAACCATAAATAACAGGACGATCGAAAGGGATAACAGGACCAAAACCACTGCTTATGTATGTGCCTGTATCAGAAGTAACTAAAGGAAAACCGTTAATTAAAGCAGGTAAGTTAAATATCAATGACCCCAAAAGTAAAAAGGGTAGTTCCTTGATTCGGTGAAATAATTTCATAATTTGGTTTAATCCCAATTAGAGTACCAAGAAACAAAATTATTTCTTCTAATAACTTTCTTATGTTAAAACTGTCAGAATATGCTTTACAAATAAACAGACTCAATCACGCACTATTATTCGCCTCAATTAGCTAATTTTCAAGGGCTTCATATGACTTAATATTATACAATGAAAATAAGAAATGCTACTTTACTTTATTGTCTGAAATTAAACAACTTACATATAACAGTAGAAGTCCGGAAATTACCTTAAACACTACAACTTTGGGTCCTAATCAATAGTTTGGGCACTCAAGCCGCCCCAGGTTCACTTGGCAGGAATTAATAATTTTTTATCTCGTGAAGAATGAATTAAAGAGCTATTTATGATTGAATATCTAATCACCCAAAATCTGCTTGTAGATTCCATACCTTTAGGCCAATTACGATTATACCTCCAACCCAAAAATTCAGTCATGAATAAAATTCTGCACTTGTTTTTACTCATTGCATTGCCTTCAGCAATGTTGTCCCAATCTGTTTCGCTGGAAGTTCGGGCTTATTCCCAGGGTTTTTATTCCCCTTCAATCTCGGCAATGGTTCCGGTGGCAGATCCATTAAATTTTCCGGGTCTCTGCGACACGGCTACGATTGTTCTTATTGATTCAGGTTCAGGTCAGAGTGTTCATTGTGATTTCGTTCCATTTTCAGTACAGGGTTTCGGTTATAGCACCTTGCCTTCTACCCTATTTGGCAATAGTTATCTGATTGGTGTACGTTTCAGAAACACCTTACATATTTTTTCAAAAAATACAGTGTTACTTGATTCGTTAAATAAGTCTATTGATCTCACGCAGGCTGATAATCTGTGTTGTTCATTTGATACAACTTTTGGAGTTGCTTCTGCTTACAGTGGAGATGTCAATCATGATGGCACAATTGATATGTTGGATGTGTCCATTATTGATAATGATAGGACGAGTGGTATGACAGGATATGTTGTTACAGATTTAAATGGTGACCAATTCGTAAATACTATAGATCTGAATATAGCAAGTACGAACAGTAATCTATTTCTCTTTGATGAGTACTTTACTTCATGCCTTCCAACCGGTACCCAATCCAACCAATTTCAACAAATCGTTGTGGAAGCTTTCCCAAATCCTTTTTCAGGTAAATTTACAATTGCTCTCCCGGAAATTCATCAACATGTGGAAGTTGTTGTCACTGATTTGCTGGGCAAAATTCAATATTCAATGTACTTTACTTCAGAAAAAGAATTGATCATTTTGACAAATCATCTTCTTCCCGGAATCCATTTTGTCAAGGTTGTAGCGGATAAAAAGGAGGCTTTTGTTAAACTGCTCTCATACTGAGTTCTCACACACCCTGTTGCGCTTTTAACACAAATGAGAATCGGGTCTTCTGCAAAGCATTTATAATGTGAATTGTCCTGATGACGCACTTTCAATTCAAATAGAATTATCCGTTACGTAATTGGTATTTAAATTGCGTGAGATTCAATTGGGTAGGTCAAATAACCGCTTTCAGGTGCTGTTTATCCTTTATTTATTCCATTTCGTTAATGGACACTTCTACTTTCAATGCCTGTTGATTCTTTGCAGTATCTTTCTGTTTTTCAGTCAGATACCTAGTTTCAGTATTTTTCCACCTCATGTCTGGCCTTGCAATAAAATCGATTCGCGCATTCCATATAATAGGTTGTTAGAGTAACCCTATTCTTTTTGCATTTCTTTTACTTTTTTCCAATTCTTACCGGCCTATTAATAAAGATTTAATAATTAGTTCACTCTCACGGTACAATATCCTTGTTCAACTTTTCAAAAGGTTTAATCAGGTATTCTTCCTCCTGAAATAGGCATTCCGGATGAGAAAAATGAAGACTACGGGGATCAATAATCTCCCGGCATTGTGCAAAAGTTTTTCCAATCTAATTTTACCTACAGAATCATGCTAAAAATGCCGTCAAACTTCAGGAAGTCTGTATGAATAAATAAATTGTTGGCTACATGAAGAAATAAATATGATGCTAAATTAGGTGCTTTGCCTATTAATCTCGTCTTATCTTTACAAAGCTGACAGAATTATGACTTAAAGTCTGTCGATACTGGATTTTAAGGCTATATTCTAGAAAGTATGACAAAAAAAGCGCATTCACTTTACATAGGTTCTATGGCTTTGGTGACTATTGTAGTGACAGCCTATCTTGCTTATGTCGGAAATTCGTATTACGTCACTCCTATTGAAGAAAGATTCTATCACCCCCAGCATGCCTGGTTTAAACCGAGCGGTCCCTTCGGACATGGATTGGGAATTTTAGGAACACTGATGATCGTAGTCGGTGTATTTTTGTATATAGCAAGAAAGCGATATAATTTCTTAGCAAAATATTTAAGATTAAAGTACCTGCTTGAGTTCCATATTTTCCTCTGCGTCCTTGGTCCAATACTGGTATTATTTCATACTGCATTTAAGTTCGGCGGCATTGTTTCAATCGCATTTTGGAGTATGGTTCTCGTTGTTGCAAGTGGTGTGATAGGAAGATTTATTTACATACAAATACCTCGCACCATAGAAGGCCGTGAACTTAGCCTTAGCGAAGTCAAAAATATGAAAGATGAATTATCTGAAATTCTGAGAAATAAAACTGAACTGAATGATCAGATACTACCTCTTATTTCCGGAAGTGCTGATGTGCACAATTCCGCTTTAAAAGGTTCTTCCTTTATTTTTAAATATTTTCAGGACAGAAAAACGATTAGCGCGGTAAGGAAAATGTTAAAACAAAATTCAGTAAATAAAATTGAAAGGGAATCAATTATTCAACTGATATGGAAGGAGATTTCACTGGCTAACAGAATTAGCAGATTGCAAACGATGCAAAAACTCTTTAAGTATTGGCACGTGGCTCATTTGCCTTTTGCATTAATCATGTTAATTGTACTCGTAATTCATGTCGGTGTCACATTGGCCTTCGGCTATAAATGGATATTCTGATGGAAGTTCTGATGGAAGAAATAGGGCTTTACGGAATTGTACTCATAATATGTGCACTGACTGTTTATGTCTATTTAAGAAAAAACAGAAAAAGATCACTGGTTACTGAACAAAAGGTTGCAATTGCAAAGGAGGAGGGATTGTTTGAACCGGTTTCTCTGCATCCTTTCATTGATCTTAATGTCTGCATAGGAAGTGGTGCTTGCATTACCGCTTGCCCGGAGAAAGATATATTGGGAATAACAAGTGGAAAGGCGACGGTAATAAACGCGTCTAATTGTATCGGACACGGCGCTTGTTTTCATGCTTGTCCGGTTGAAGCGATATCACTCCGTATTGGAACTGAAAAAAGAGGTATAGATCTTCCCCATATCAATGAATATTTTGAAACCAATGTTAAGGGTATTTACATTGCCGGAGAATTAGGTGGAATGGGTTTAATAAAAAATAGTGTTGAGCAAGGACAGCAGGCAATTGAAAACTTAATAAAAAATAAAAAGCCGTCTAAAGAAAATATTCTGGATGTTGTAATTATCGGCGCGGGTCCCGCAGGTATCTCAGCTACACTTGCCGCGAAGAAGCATAAATTAACTTCTGTTACCCTTGAACAAGACTCCCTGGGAGGAACAGTTTACACTTTTCCGCGCAACAAAATAGTTATGACTTCACCGATGGATTTACCACTTTATGGAAAGGTAAAACTTACCGACACTACAAAAGATGAATTGTTAGATCTGTGGAACACTGTTATTGCTGAACATGCTTTAAAAATCACCGAAAACACAAAAGTAGAATCCATCGTTCCTCTGGAAGATGAAACATTTAAAGTGAAGACTTATTCCGGTACCGAATATCTTTGTCAAAGCGTAATTCTGGCAATCGGACGAAGAGGTAGTCCGAGAAAATTAAATGTCCCGGGAGAGGATTTACAAAAGGTTGCCTATCGCTTGATCGAACCTGAGAGAAAATCCCAACAAAATATAATAGTAGTCGGAGGAGGAGATTCCGCTATTGAGTCCGCGCTGCTTTTAAAGGATAACAATAATGTTATTCTTTCTTACAGACAGGATAAATTCGGCAGACTAAAACCTAAGAATAAAGTACATATATCAAATGCAATAGAAAATAATTCCCTTCAGGTAATATTTAACTCCAACCTGGAAGCGATTAATGAGAAAACTGTCGTTCTAAACACTGAAGGAGAAAAAAAAGTAATTGAAAATGACTTCGTCTATATATTTGCGGGTGGTGAACTACCCACGACTTTCCTTGAGAAAACAGGTGTCGAAATTACAAAGCGATTTGGTCATATCATGAAAAAACATAAGTAAAGTATTTTGATGCGTATATATTTAGCCATTCTTCTGTTAATTTTCGCCGGGATGAAAGTCTCCGGGCAAATTTCTCCGGGAGAATTAACTTCAGCGCATTCAGATTTAGAAGGGATGAGTAATTGTATAAAGTGTCATGATCTTGGGGATAAAGTTTCAAATGCGAAATGCCTGGATTGCCATAAAGAAATTAAAT
>CAYHFJ010000119.1:0-10025 GCA_964355885.1 uncultured Flavobacteriales bacterium | reverse complement strand
ATTTATTGTTTTTACTTATTACAGCACCCAAGCCATTATCTTGTGTCATGTCCACTACTGAAAAATACATTATGGTTTTTGATGCAAGTTGATCCTTTGTAAAAATATAATATTTAGTACTATCTCCAGGGAAAGGTAAAATAAGCAAACCCTGAGATTGTCGAGGATGCCCTTCGATATCATCGCCATTCTGCATTAATGAATCATTCCTATTAAACACTTTCGTACTGCGTGTCATTAATGCGGAAGGTGCTGCATAGAAGAGTAAATTACCATTATTATCAGATATAGATCCACACGGATATTTCACCTGTGTTCCGTTTAATCCGGAATAAAAAGCAACAACGCTCGAAGTATCATTAAAATCCAA
The DNA here is from genome assembly GCA_964355885.1 of uncultured Flavobacteriales bacterium. Taxonomy (GTDB): domain Bacteria; phylum Bacteroidota; class Bacteroidia; order AKYH767-A; family 2013-40CM-41-45; genus QQVM01. The sequence goes on along the minus strand of CAYHFJ010000119.1, from coordinate 9,655 downwards.
TCCGGCATGATCTCCAAATATCCATATTCTGTCCTGCTTTTGAGCATAACAGGATATGGATATGAAGCAAATAATAAACACATCTATTAAGCGACGCATTATTTTTGAAGAATGATTTTATTTCCTGCATAAATTTTTCCGTTTGTTACAACACGATATACATAAATACCATTAGTTTGGTCGCTAAGATCAATATCTAAAGATTTACTTTCAAATACCAATTTATAAGACCTGATCAATCCACCACGGCTATTGAAAATCTGAAATTCTGAATTGTCTTCATAAGCCATAGTATAAATATAAGACATTTTTCCGGTATTGGGATTAGGTACTATTATACCCTGATCTAACAATGTAGATTCATCAGTTTCCTGCCTTTTCCTTTCTGCCGGGATTGTAATAAAATCTGCTATATCCAATCCGAGCATGACACGAGCAGAATAAACCGCATCACCACCGGAATACGGATTCTGATAGGCAATAAATTCAAGTATCGAAATTTGGTAGGCATCCAGCTCAAAATTATTCTCAGCCCAGGTGGCAAGGCAAATTTCGATGAATAATTGCATGTTTGATTCTGAAAGATTTTCCGGAGTGATGGTACTGTTAACGATAATGGCTCCGCTGTTATCCTCCTGTTGTAACAGATTTACGATCTCTTTGAACATCCCTGCATTACCTTCTTTCATTTCAATATAGAAGTCTCGCAATTTTGCATCCAGTAAAGTTCCCTGGTACATAAGCATGGAGTCACGTAATAATAACTCAAAGGCATATTTCCTTGCATCCTCTCCTTGTTCATCGGGCAAATTCGCAAACTGAGCCTGCTCATCGATAATTTGAGCGATCATATCCTGATAACAAAATGGATTTGTACACCCTGTATTGGAACAGCCTTGGCTTGGGTCAGCTCCTATTTCAATTCTAGCTGCATTTGGAGGGCAAACATAAGGACAGTCACCAACTCCATTAAAATCAGGATTATAGCCAGGAAGATCTTGGACATAGAAATTTGGAGCTGGGTTAGGGTTGCTTCCGATGTTCAGAATATTTCCATGATCGCTACTAGTTAGTGCGGTGAACTGATTGATGTCCCAAAAATTATCCGCCGCGCTATTTGGCGAGCCTTGATCGCCTATCAGTGCATTTTCCGTTACCAAATTATCTACGTTGTAGATCAAATTGTTACACTTGACCGAGTTGGTAACCGTTGTAGCAAAGAATCTGATTCCGGAACCAAGGTTATATATATCGTTTTCAAGGATACTATTTTTTTCGCTTCGTTCTATAGAAGTTCCATAAACTAGCCTTGATAGCGGCAAATCAGGTTGCGTTCCAGTGCGGTTCATGCTGTTGAGTCTGATGACATTTTCTAAACCGCCCAGAACACGGATACCATACCATACACTGTTAGGGTTTAGTCGGTCGAAGTGGATACGATTATCCTCCACTGCAATTCCTTGTTGATGGGTGAGGCTGATTCCTTGTTTGAAATGTTCAATAATATTCAAACGAATCGATCTTGTATATGCATTACCAAAAGGATTAGTACTCCAAACTGTAATAGCTCTCTCACCTTGCCTTGCAGGAACAGAGAGAAAATCATTAAACTTATTTTCGTTAATATTAATTTCTGCATCGTGAATATTCGAAAACCATACCCCATAATTTAAACGGTTCAGTAAATTCCCACTTACATTTTGTTTTGCGTTTACAGCATTGACACCATAAATTCCATAACTGATATTTTGATTCATATAACCAATGTTATTGAAAGAATTGTGAGTTGCATTCAACTCAATGTTGGTCTTCATAAAAATACCGTAAGTATTATCATTAAAGAAACAGGCTTCGGCTGAACTTCCTCCAACATTTAAACTGTAAATACTTCTAGGATCTCCTTGTGCTAAAATTCCAGAACCCTGACCATTGTAACAGCTGAAGGATTGCGGACTACACGGCTTTAGATTATTACTAAATGTGCAATTTCGAACAGTCAAATTGCTTGTTAAGGAAAAAATTCCTGCATAAAAATTACTGAAATTGTTCATGACATATCCACCGTCGCCTATACTTACATTCGCGGTATTTTCAAGCCTTATTCCGTAATTTGGGTATAATCCCGAAGCACCGGAAAAAGTAGCGCCGTTGGCAATAAAATTTGAGAATGTTCCATCATGCAAAAATATTCCCATCCCATTATTCACTAAGGAGCTACCATGAATTTCTACACGAGCATCATTAATTGCATCAATTCCAATTACTGCATCTCTAATAATTGAACCACCTTGCACGATGAGAGATGAAGATGAGTTTGCGAGCATAATTCCTTGCCACATAGATGTGCACGATTCAAGCGTACTGTTAGAAACTGTGAGAGTCTTACCAGACTGTACATAAATACGTGCACTTGAATCAATATCCAATGTTGAACCTGTAATGGTAGAATTTGAATTGATATAAAAATCTCCGCTGATGTTTATAGATTGACTATTCCATCCTGAAGGATAATTAGAACTTGAATCGGAAAGAAATGCGGTAAACTCCGGGTTGTTACAACAATTGAAAACTGATAATTGAATCGTGTCGTGCCCAACGTTTGAACAACCAGTTGCACTGATTTGTTGCAAGGTCACCGTTGTGTTGACATCTGGAGCAGGCAAAGTAAATGTCCCATATGTCGGTGTTGTTTGACCGTTTACAGTCCAAAAATACATAGATCCATATACAAAATCATTTGGATTTAGCTCGACTGTTGGAACAAGTGGATTATTCTTACAATACACACTATTAGTGCTGGTAATATGCGGATTGGGAATATGGTTCGGAAGACTAAAGCCTTTATTTGCATTTTGACTGCATCCACTTGGGTAGGTGACTGTAACATAATAATTATAGCCACCGGGCGTAGTCGTGGTATCTGTCGCGTTGGTAGAGCCCGTGGACCAAGAATAAACTGATCCTACCGGAGCGGTTGGAATAACGCTTAAAACGGTTCTGTTAATATCAAGACAATTCGTAAAAATTGAAATTGCCGGACTTGATAGCACATTAACAACTATTTGATTTGAAGCACCAACACAACCAGGTCCACTAATCTCACATACATAGGTTCCTGAAAGGTTAGCGACGTAGAATTGACTATTTGAAGATAGTATTTGTACTCCGTTCCTCCTCCAAATATAGGATGTACCTCTGCTTGCTTTTAGGGTCACATTGCCGCCTTCACAAAAAGAAGTTGAACTGAGTGCTTGCACGAAAGGACGGGAATGAACATACACAGTATCATGATAAGTATAAGTACATCCATTTCCATAGTTCAAAGTCAATTGCACCGAATAAGGATTGTGCAGAGTATCTAGAAAAACTGCAGGAAACGAAACATTGTCGAGTAATGCAGTAGCCGGGCCTGTTGTGTCATTTAATGTTATAAGATTTCCATTATTGTTAATTTGAAAGGTAAGTGTTATCCCTTCTTCTCGTGGACCCATATAATAAACTCTAAGGCTATCGCCTAATGACCCGGAAGTACAAATTGGAGAATTGGTGGAATCAATACGGGGAGATTTCAACGAGTCTATCATAAAGGCAGAGGCAAAATAGTGAAAACCACCGGGGGTAATATCATTCTCATTCACGTTGTTGATATTTGTAGTGGGTTCTGCCCTCCATCTTCTATAAAATTCGTCTTCTGCTTGAAAGATGTTGTGGTTGTATTTATCCCGTAGCCATGGTCCAAGAAAATCTACGTAATTCGTCATGAATGCAGTTTCTGTGCTGAAATATGGGTGATAATCAGTCTTATTCCTACTAAGAGGACGCTTAAAAAGCTCCACTTGGCTCTTCCAAGCAGCATTATTATATTGATTTGCTCCAGAGTATCCATAATGAACAGCAAGAATTCTGTCTGCTAAAGCAGCGATGGTATCATAACCATCTACAAGGTATGCAGCCATTGAATCTCTTGAATTCAACGTAGGGTGTGAGTTTGTCGAAATCGCTCTAATATAAACTGCAATTCTTACTGAATCTGAATGACTTAAATTGTAAAGTGTTTTTAAGGTGTCTACGTAATGCATCAACGGAACAAAGTGATTAGTGTAATGATTGGTGCATTCACAGGTCCACATTTGTTCATCAATGACATTGTAAAAATCAAAATGGCTTGTGCATCCACCATTGAAGCGGAACATTCTAACCATATTTTTTAGTTGCTCTGAAATTCGAAACAAGGAATCTGAAGTGTTATAAGAATTGGTTAGCAAATTCAATAGTGAGCTATTTTGTCCTAATAATTGTTGTTCGGTAGAATCTAAACTAATAGGCGGACTTAGCCAGAGATTGGATTGATTAACAGTATCAGCTAAAGTAAAAAAATCTTGTGTTTCACCTCCTGCCCCAATTTCAGTGATGCAATATTCGTTGCGAGCTTTTTCCATAAAGTTGCATAAGCCTTCGATCAAACTCAGTCCGTTGGGAAGAACAGTACCAGCGGAATCATTGTATCTGAAAACGCGGTACAGATCATACAATTCCAAATAGGTGATGTGATTGTCCCTGGCATAGGAAAGTAAAGAGTCTTCTTTATTTGTTCCTAAAATACTAAATGCTGCTGTTACTCGCGGGTATCCGGAATTAATAGAATGAGGTGTGAAGTTTAAAAAATTAGTCACTGTCACACCTCTATGAGGGTCTCTGGCTTGTGAAGTTGATATCAGAGGTAATGTTAAAAACAGGAAAAAGAAGAAATAAATTTTAATAAATTTTGCTTTCTTAAAAAGTCGAATAAGAAAATTAATTACATTGAAGTAGTGGGGGGGGTAACTGTCTCATTTTGATTTATTTATAAGGTTGAAAAAAATTAAGAATTAACTTTAATAAGTGCAATTTCCGAATCAACAATTAAAAAAATAGTCTGCAATTTCTTTACGGAAAATTTTAATCAATGAGCAAATGTGAATAAAAAATTTGAATTTTGCATTAATTGAAAAAATATTTTTTAATTCTTTTTTGAATTGAATAAATAATTTGGTCCGCATCGATTATTATGAAAGTACAAAACAAAAAAAGGGTCCGACCAAGGACCCTTTTTATCTAACCAATAAAACTAATCAACCATGAAAACTATTTTTAATAGAGTACTACTCTTTGTACCATGTTCTCTTTGCCGTCGGTGGCTCGTATAAAATATACTGAACCCGGTGTGATGTTCGCCGGATCAACACTGAGCGACAGATTTCCATTATCTTCTCTGACCACTGTCGCAGGAACTACTTTTCCAAGTATGTTCTGAACCGTCACGTTATAGTATTTTAATTCATCATCTCCATAAGATACCTGTATTTTAGCGGCAGGTGCGGGATTAGGGTAGACAGATAATTCTTTTCTGACAGTATTGTTCACCGCTACTGTCGGCAGATATTCTGTATGTCCGTCGTAATCGGTTTGTTTCAGGCGGTAATAGGATATTCCTTTTAACGGTTGAGCGTCATAATAGGTATAACTATGTCTTGCGGACGAATTTCCATAACCATCAACCTGACCCAGTGCTGTGAAACTTATGTTGTCAGCGGAGCGCTCGATAGTGAAGTAGTCATTGTTGATTTCTGTCTCTGTTGTCCAGCTCAGGTCAACATGGTTTTTATTTAACTGCGCTGTAAAGTTGATAAGATCTACAGGTAATGGATTACCGCCTCCCGGAGGGTTGGCCAGGGCAAAGTAGGTATTGAATTTATTAAAGAGATTAGATGTAATACTTCCTGTCCAGTTGGTAGTTGCAATTCCGCCATAATTCTGCCAGAGTGAAACAGCGTCATCATGCGCAATAAGCAGTGAATTCTTATCTGCAACACCATCATCTGAATCATAATACATCTGAATTCGTCCGTTGTTGAAGTTGTTTATCAACTGACGGGTGAAGCGGAGGTATCGAACATTAGATACATTGGCAATAGTAGGAGGAAGGCCATAAGGTAAAGCTGAAGCAGCCGCGTTAAAAACTTCGCCCCGATAAGTAACAGATGTAGAGTTGAGGTGACTGATGGTAAGAACAGCAGGACGGTAAGCTCCCGCTTTTCCTATCGGGTAAATTTTATTTATTGATGCCGTAGTGGCAATAGTGTGAACCATCGGTCCATCAACATAAGCAGAATTTGATCCAAGATTTGCATTGGCTGTCGCAAAACAGGTCAGTACATTCGTGTTGGTTGTAATCAACCTTCCATTGACCATACTCAGGTAGTTGCTCACATTGGCAGCTCTGTTCAGGGTTATATTATTGGTATTGTTAATTGCAAGATTATAAAATGTTGTCACAAGACTTCCTCCGATACCCTGCGCGCCGGTAGGGTTAAATGTTACGGTACTCGTTCTTGCTGTAAATGAACCATTATTTACAAGTGCATCAGTTCCATTTACAGTAGATGTGAGAGTCATCATTTTATTGTCTCCTGCAGTGCCTCCAATTGATCGGATGTCAAAGGTTTTGTTTACATCAATCTGCAGACCCAATAGTCTGAAATTTGAAGTCGAGCTGTAGGATGTTTTTAGTGTGATTGTTCTTGTTGAAGCCCCGGTTATTCTGAATACCGGTTGCGTTACATTGGGATAAGGACGAAAGTTAAATGTCGCGCCACTTGCCGTAAAGTTATTTCCATATTGAATGACCCCACCTGTGGAAGTAACGCTTCCAAAACTTCCGCATAGTGAGAAGTCAGGATTCAGGGGTCCGTTTATATTTGGTTTTTGCAGGACAATGTTACCACCGGTCATGTTGAAAGAACTTCCGTTGCGATCGTTTACACAAAAGACCTGACGATTTGTTCCTGTTGAACCACTATTTAAAAGGATATTGCCTCCGGTCATAGTAAACCTAAATGCTTCTAATGCGGAAGAGCTGCCATAGGTAATTCCCCCGTAAACAAGTAGTGTACCTGAGCTGACTTCAAGATAAGGTATAACAAGACCATTGCGATCTGTTCTCAAGCCCTGAGTTCCGGCGCTTGATCCAATTCTTACGGTTCCACCATTCACATATAGTTCACCTTGCAGAATGACATCGGTAGATAATGCGGAAAACCACATAATACCTAGCGGAACTCTGAAAATCATGTTGGGACCTATCGTATAGTTACCGGAACCGGGATTGATTGCATATACCCCTGTATTATTATGTATGAAGGTTCCCATTGTTCCGGTGAAAAATTTGGTGCCAAGTTCAAAGCCATTGGAGTTAACTGTCATCACAGCGGAACTTGCACTTTTATTTAATGTAACGGTATACAAATCCCAGGTACCTATACCTGAGACCGTAGAAGTCGAAGCAGAATTAATTGTAAGAGCCACCGCCTGGGCAGAGTTTCGGAAAAAGTCAACAATACCATAATTTGTAAAACTTCCTCCAATAAGACAGGAATGTGATCGATTCACGGCTGTGTTGTACCAAAGTCTTGCACCCGTGTTGACAGTTACATTTCCACTGACAGTCATGCTGTAGTTGGCTGCAGACGCGTATTCCAGAATTCCGGAAGTTCCTTGCCCGATATTTAGAGTAGCACAATTTACATTGTTATTAATGTAAATGGTGTGTCCATCCGCGACGTTTACGATATCACCTGCCTGAGGAAAGGTTCCGGTATTCACCGCGTTGTTATAGGTTACGGTTGACCAGGTAGCGGTGCTTGTCCAGTTACCCCCATTCACACGAGAATAATACTGTGTTGCAAATGTGCTTGAAGCTACACTGATTAAAAGAATAACAAGTAAAGAAGCTTTTTTTCCTTTAACGGAAGTAATTGCTTTTTTACTAATGTTCTTTCCCTTTGAGCGTAATTGCGACAGCAGGGATGAAAATTCTATAAGAACCTGCATTCTCGACTTTTTCATAGTTGTTGAATTAGTAGTGTGTAATCAAGGTTGCTAATACCTTTTAATTGTTTGATACAAATTAATCGTATTCATGACTCTAAAGTTGAGTAGATTTCGACTATGCATCTCATGAGTAAGAAATGTATCTTAATTCTGAATTTGAAAGCTAAGTCTTTGTCATTGTGCATTTGCGGATGGTTTGTCATATTTTTAATCGATGATTCCCGCCAAATCACTAAAGAATTAATCACTTATGATATTTTTCACCCTTTTCTTACAATCTTACCTTTCATCCTTAAGGAGGAATTGATTAAATTTGTTGCTTAAATTTCAACTCTATGCCACAATATCATTGTCTGGGAAAAGTTCCGGCCAAAAGACATACTCAGTTCCGAAAAGAGGATGGTGCCTTATATTCAGAAGAATTAGTGTCAACTCATGGCTTCGATAGTGTCTATTCATTAATCTACCATTGTCACCCTCCAACAATGATTCTTGAAACATCGGAACCTTACAGCGTAACGCCGGAAATAGCCATGCGCCATTCGCTCAAGCATGAGTGTTTTGAAGGATTTGATATATTACCGGAAGATGATTTTTTAAAAAGCAGAAAGGCGGTTCTTATTAATAATGACCTGCATATTTCACTTGCCGCTCCTCGAAAATCCATGAAAGATTATTTTTACAAGAATGCCGATGCTGATGAGGTTTTATTTATTCATGAAGGTGAAGGAACACTGAAAACCATTTATGGAAATCTTAGCTTCGGATATGGTGACTATGTTTTAATTCCACGCGGCACAATTTACCAGATAGAATTTAAAAGTGAGGCCAACAGACTCCTCATCGTGGAGTCTTTCAGTGCCGTGGAGACGTGCAAGAGATACAGAAATGCCTATGGTCAGCTTGAAGAACACTCTCCTTATTGTGAGCGTGATATCCGTAAACCAAAAGACATGAAAACTTTTGATGAACATGGCCAATTCAAGATACTCATAAAGAAAGAGGGATATATGTATCCTTACATTTATGCGACACACCCATTTGACGCGATTGGATGGGATGGAAATTTATATCCATGGGCACTGTCTATCCATGATTTTGAACCCATTACCGGACGAGTGCATTTGCCTCCGCCTATTCACCAGACTTTCGAAGCTCACAATTATGTGATCTGTTCATTTGTGCCACGCTTGTATGATTATCATCCTCTTGCGATTCCTGTACCATATAATCATAGTAATGTAGACTCTGATGAGGTGCTTTATTATGTTGACGGTGATTTTATGAGTCGGAAAGCTGTGACCCGTGGAATGATCACCTTACATCCAGCAGGTATTCCCCATGGTCCGCATCCGGGAACTGTAGAAAAGGGAATAGGACAAAAGGAAACTAAGGAGCTGGCTGTCATGATAGACACCTTCAAGCCGCTTTGGATCACCAAAGACGGGCTTTCTATTATGAAGGGAGATTATTATAAGAGCTGGGTGGAGTAAGGTCAGGCTTTGCGTATAGGAAGTGAATAAAAGTTTGCCACGAATTCACGAATAAATTTTATACGTGAATTCATGGCAATTATCCATTCACTAATACAACGGAAATCCTTCCATCATCGTATTGACTTTTTTGCGAAGGACTTTTAACTCTGTTTCATTCTCGTGATTCATCAGTACCTTATCAATCAGTTCAACAATTTTCACAGAATCTCTTTCGCGAATCCCGCGTGTTGTCATTGCCGGTGAACCGATGCGGATACCTGAAGTAACAAATGGTGACTTGTCATCAAAAG
>CAYHFJ010000118.1:0-10032 GCA_964355885.1 uncultured Flavobacteriales bacterium | reverse complement strand
CGGGAAATCAAAATTTCACTTTTAATATTCATTTACGAAATACAACTTTAATCACCGAGACCTTCTTTCCATCCTGGACAATTGATCCAATGACTTTTCTGAGTGGAACGGTCAATACAAGCACCAGATCATTTGATCTTAATCTTATATCTCCAAGCATCCGATATAATTCAATGGTGCTTCAAACTCTTGATTTGAAACTAAACGCGAATGATCAGGATCTTAAGCTGAACACATCCCTAAGCCGGTTTCAAATTAACGATAAAGCATTTATTCCATACATTCAGATCACTTCAATAGCCCGAAATAATCTGGTTAGTGTAGATATACAATTGGCAAATGCTGACACATTCCCAAACCGCGCTCACCTGAAAGCCGACCTGGAATTTTTCTCCTCCTCACACTTTAACCTGAAATTTGATACATCAACAATTATTCTGCGAAATAAATTGTGGAACATTGATGTTTCAAATGTTGTCGCCTTCGATACAAGTTCAATTCGATTCTCCAGTTTGAATTTTAGTAGCGCGGATGAATCTGTAGAAGTTGACGGCTCCATTGGAAAATCGATTGAGGAAAACTTAAGACTCAATTTCCATCACTTCAATTTAAATAATCTTGACCCCTTGCTTCAATTGGGTAAAAGTAAACTGGGAGGTACAATTGATGGAATCCTTATATTGAATGAAGCACGCACAAATTTAAAAGCGGAAACGGATTTACTTGTGTCCAACCTGGTTCTGAATGATGACACCCTCGGTAATGCAAGGTTCATTACCCGGTATAATAGTGCACAGAAGATCATGGTTGCTGACATCTCAATCACCAAAGGATCGGCTAAAATAATAGCATTAAAAGGTAATTATTATGCGGCTAAAATAGAAGACAATCTTGATTTTGATGTTCAACTTTCCAATTTATACCTTAAGTCCATTGAACCATATATTTCTGAAATACTGTCTGAAGTGAGAGGAAAAGTTTCTGCGAACCTTAAACTAACTGGCTCCCTGAAAAAACCTGTTATAGAAGGCACCGTTGATTTTGCCCGTGCAACATGTATTGTTAATTACCTGAATACTAAATATAGTTTTACGAATACTGTTAAGGTTAAGAAAAATGTATTTGACCTCAACGGTGTTACGGTAATTGATAAATTTAATAACGAAGCAAAGGTTAAAGGGCAGATCTCACATGATTATTTTAAACATTTTGTATTTGATGTGGAAGTCTATCCAAAGAATTTTCAGATGTTAAATACTAATTATGCTCAGAATTCACTTTACTATGGAAATGCAGTTGTTTCCGGTTACGCCCATTTTTATGGACCCATACAACAAATGGGAATAGATATAAATCTTGTTCCCGCTAAGGGAACCTTAATCAATATTCCATTGGGCAACTCTGCGGAAGTAACTCAGAGTGAATTTATAACTTTTGTAGACTATTCAAAAGATTATGAATATGATGAAAAGCCCCGGACGCTAGTTAGTAACTCCGGAATTCGTTTGAATATGAATCTGGATATGAATCCGACAGCAACTATCAAACTTATTTTTGATGAAAAAATTGGAGACATTATCACAGCAACAGGTGATGGAAGTATTCGCCTGGACATTGATCAGAATGGGGAATTCACCATGTATGGTACGTATACAATTTCCAAAGGAGAATATTTGTTCACCCTTCAGAATCTGATAAACAAAAAATTCAATATTGATAACGGTAGTCGTATAACATGGGCGGGCAACCCAAACGATGCAAATGTAGATTTATCGGCAGTATATGTTTTGTACACTTCCTCGCTTTATAATCTGGTTCAGGACTCAACATACAAGCGAAGATTACCGGTCGAATGTCGTCTTCTTCTCAGCAACAAACTTTTAAACCCCACAATCAACTATGATATCACTGTCAGAGGTCTGGATCCGGCAGGGGAGAGTATTGTGAAAAGTATTCTTACTTCTGAACAGGAGGTGAGTAAACAAATGTTCAGTTTGCTTCTCCTGAATCAGTTTTCGCCTCCCTCGAATCAAACCGTTGCTTCTTCCAGAATTGACGCTGGGGCTGGGGCAGGGGCAAGTGCTTCTGAACTACTAAGTAATCAAGTGAGTAATTGGCTGGGCAGACTCAGTAAAGATGTAAATATTGGAATTAATTATCGGTCTAAGGATAATTATAGTAATGAAGAGATTCAGTTACTCTTCGCAAAAACTCTGTTTAATGATCGGCTCCTGGTTGAAGGTAATGTTGGTTACATGAGTAATCAGGCACAAAACACTAACGATCTTGTTGGTGATTTTTATGCGGAATACAAAGTAAGTGAAGATGGTCGATTCAGACTGAAAGGATTCAATCGTTCAAACGCTGACAATGTTCTGAACTATTCAGCACCTTACACACAAGGTTTTGGTGTATTTTTCCGGCAGGAATTCAATGACTTGCGAGATCTGCTTCGTCGCTTAAAAATCATTGACAAGAGTAAACAAAATGAAAATCCGGGTAATTGATAGATGAATTGTCTGATACATTATCAAAATCACTCAGTTCATTTTTTCAATGGTACATAAACAAATAAAAAAACCGAACCTTACGGGGTTCGGTTTTTTTTGATCAACCGATTAGGGTTGTCATTTGTGTTCAATCATATTTGTTTCGTTTTTTGTGTTTGTTATACAATGATACAACGTTTAAAATATTGAAGTAGATAATTTCAATTCGAATCTTACAATTTCAAAAATATTCAGCCATGAACACCTGAATCAGAAAGTCATTCGCGCAATGGTTGCTTACTTATTTTATTCCTGCTTGAAAGGTATAAAAAGAACAAACGCTGCCGAGCCTTACGGGGCTGTGCAGCGTTTGAGAGTAACCTTACGGGGTTACCAGTAAACCATACGCTTTTGTCCAGGTTTATATGACAATGATACAACACCCGGGATCACCAATGTAAGTCATATTATGAAGATTCTTTCAGCGGTAAGTTTCCTGCTGATAAGACATTTAATAACTTTGAATTGTCAATTTTTGAGACTAAATCATACATGAAATAAAAATTTTAACGAAAAAAAAACTGAAAGAAATCGGTCTTTTCAGCCAAAAACTGCCTTTAGAATTACAAAATAACGATACACAGAACTTTGCTAACTTTGTATCAGTACAAAATCTAATTTATGTTTAAACTAAATACTATTGAAGAGGCACTAACAGACCTGAAAGCAGGGAAACTAATCATCGTTGTGGATGATGCAAATAGAGAAAACGAAGGTGATTTCATTGTTCCTGCTGAAATGGCGAGTCCTGAGGTGATTAATTTTATGGCTACTCACGGGCGTGGTTTGATTTGTGTTGCCTTAACGGAAGAGCGTTGTCAGGCATTGGAACTGAGTTTAATGGTTCAGAAAAACACCTCCTCCCACGAAACACAATTCACCGTTTCTGTTGATCTTCTCGGATCGGGTACCACTACAGGTATTTCTGCCAGTGACAGATCTAAGACTGTCAGAGCCTTAATTGACCCACTCACAAAAAAAGAAGAACTTGGCAGACCAGGGCATATTTTTCCATTGATTGCAAAAAAAGGTGGCGTATTACGACGAACTGGTCATACAGAGGCTACCGTTGATCTTTCGCGACTTGCAGGATTTCAGCCGGCAGGAGCTTTAGTGGAAATAATGAACGAAGACGGGACGATGGCCAGACTTCCTGACCTGATAAAAATCGCTGAAAGATTTCAGCTTAAAATCATCAGCATAGAAGACTTAATCGCCTATCGCCTGAAGAAAGAGAGTCTCATTCAGAAAGAAGTTACGGTAAAGTTGCCCACTACCTGGGGTGATTTTAATTTAAATGCGTACAAACAGATTACTACCGGACAAGAACATCTTGCTCTGGTCAAAGGATCATGGAAATTTGATGAACCTATTCTGGTAAGAGTTCACTCATCTTGCCTCACCGGTGATATCTTTGGTTCCTGCCGCTGTGATTGTGGACCACAGCTCCATGCATCGATGACCATGATCGAGAAAGAAGGAAAAGGGGTAATAGTTTATATGAATCAGGAAGGAAGGGGTATAGGTTTATTGAATAAACTTAAAGCATATAAACTTCAGGAAGGTGGATTGGATACTGTTGAAGCTAATCTTGAACTTGGATTTGAAAGTGACGAACGGGATTATGGTGTCGGCGCGCAAATACTTCGTGATCTTGGTGTTTCCAAAATGCGACTTATGACTAACAACCCGAAAAAGAGAGCCGGCCTTATTGGATATGGACTGGAAATTACCGAAGTAGTGCCAATTGAAATGGAATCCAATCAACACAATAAAGTCTATTTGCAAACCAAACGTGACAAACTCGGACATACTTTACGGGTGGAAAAAGAATAATTAAAAATCACACCTCTTGTTCAATACTTTCGTAGCAAAGTTCCTTGTAAAAGGCACATAGTTTTTCTCCAATAACCTGATTGGAATAGTTTTCAGCAACAAACTTTCTTCCATTTAAGCCAATCTGCCTGCAGCGCTCCGGATCACTGAGACACATTTCAATTTTCTCCAAAAACGCGGCAGGGGTGTCTGCTATCAATATATTTACTCCATCACGAATTTCTATTCCCTCCGCGCCGATGGAGGTAGATATAATCGTCTTCCCTAAAGCCATACCCTGAATTATCTTTACCCGCATTCCGCTGCCCGAAAGCAAAGGAACGATCATAATCTGCTTGCCATCCATATAGTTATTGGCATCTTCCACTTTACCCTGCATCTGAACACCGGGAACATGCATTGCTAAAAGATCGGGAGGAAATCCTCTCCCTGCGAGGTGTAGATTTAGTGCAGGAAATTTTTTATGAACTGCCGGCCACACCGAAAACAGAAACCAACGAATTGCCTCCTGATTTGGCATCCAATCCATAGATCCCAAATGAAAAAGAGACAATTCAGAATTAAATTCCTGCAATGGATAATTACTCAGATCAATTCCCAACGGGATGCTAAGAAGCGGCCCCTTGTAACCGGAATACTTAAACACAGCTGCATCTATTTTGGTGATTGGAACCACCGCATCGATACGATCAAGAACAGCCAGTTCGTATTTTTTTAACCTGCCGGCAAGAAAACTCAGATACCATTTCTTCAACGGAGATGAAGCAAGTTTTGACAAGCGCTCCCAAATAATGTGTTCAGTGTTATGTGCACGCAACACAATCTTTCCTGTACTATGACGACGGATTACATCAATGTATGGTGCGGTAAAAAGTGTTTCAAGTTGAATTACATCAAACTTTTCAGTCTTCAGGATTTCAGCTAATTTTTCTTCCACAGCCTTGCTGTAAAATCGATCAACATTATATGAACTGTCTGTCAATAAATTTTTAATTATTCCACCCGGAGTAAGCTTTGTATCTACCCGTTCAGAAGCAAAATAAAAATCATTCTTAAAAAATGCGGGAAGGGTAGCAGGGTCAACAAAATGCTTAGTCGTATTCAATGCAAATAAATGTACTTCACATCCAGCCAGGTGAACACTGCTAGCCAAACTCAGCATGGCAATATTTCCACCATCCAGAGGAGGGTATGGAACCCGGTGACAAATCTGAAGTATCTTCATTCAGTTATTAAGTTTCAATTATACTTTTTTTCTTTCGGCTAAATTTTCTAAAAAATCTCAAATATGAATCACGATCAAACAAGGCTGAATCTGTGGTTGCCTTATAGGTTAAGAATATCCCAACAGGCAGCAGAATTATGGATGACATCCACATACCTGCAAACGGAGTTAAGACACCTTCACGGGCAAACTTTTCGGAACTTATGGATATTACATGATAACAAACGAACAAAATGATGGAGACAACAACAGGCAAACCCAAACCGCCCTTCCTGATAATAGCTCCGAGCGGTGCTCCGATAAAAAAGAGAATCAGACAAGCGAATGATAAGGTGAATTTGCGGTGCCATTCAATCCGATGTTTGGCCAAAACTCTGTACCTGCCTTCAATATCCTGAATCAGATCATCGGTGATGCTTTTCATGTTTCGTGCGGATAGCAGTGCGGAATTCATAATCGTCTCCCTTTTATCAAGCGGAAAATTCATAATCAACCTGTCTTCGTTCAACTCAGGTTTCTTATCTGTCAAAGACCTGTTCACCGAATCAGGATTCAAGGCATAACTTATTAATGCCCGGTGATACAAATCCTGCTCCTTCGATTTTATTTTCTTCGCAAGGCTGTCGGCTGCTGTACTCAATTGATTAATATTTAGCATCTGGTAATTATCCTTGAATAATTGCTCGTTCGTTCTTGTCATTTTAAACGAACTCAGGTCGAAACGAACTACTTGCTGTTCAAATTCAGATCGCATCAATGGCCTGGTATTTTTTCCGGGAGGACTAGGCTTCTCTTCATAGCTTGTTCCATTATTCAAGGTAAGAATCAGGTATCGCTCATCCTGTGACATCACCATGGAGCCTGACTCTGCCATGATAAGATTCGTATTGCCACGATTTTCACGATGGTCATAAATCATAATGTTGTGCAGCGTTGTACCATCGGAGTCCTTTTGTCCGATCTTTATCGAGTAACCATCTATTCCATTGTAGAATACACCTTCCTTTATATACAATGCAGGTTTTTGTTGCCGAACATCATACAAGAGAGCATTCATTTTTAAATTTGCCATTGGCAGTATAACATTCGAAAAGTAAAAAGCTGTAATACAGATCAGTATTGCTGTAATAATCAAAGGGCGCATAATGCGTTGCAAGGACATGCCCGCGGATTTGCAAGCCGTGATTTCAAAGTGTTCAGCCATATTGCCGAAAGTCATTATGGATGACAACAAAATGGAAAGGGGTAG
This sequence comes from uncultured Flavobacteriales bacterium, assembly GCA_964355885.1. Taxonomy (GTDB): domain Bacteria; phylum Bacteroidota; class Bacteroidia; order AKYH767-A; family 2013-40CM-41-45; genus QQVM01. The sequence goes on along the minus strand of CAYHFJ010000118.1, from coordinate 3,173 downwards.
AGCCAGAGGCACTAAGGTTATACTTACATAAACCATCAGCTTACCAATTATAATCCAATCCAATCCTTTCCCAACCAGATCATCGATGTATTTCCACAGAAATTGCATCAACAACACGAATAGTGATATCAAAAAAGTCAGGAGCAGTGGACCTGCAAAGGACCTGAGTACAAGGAGAGTTAATTTCTTCACACTATCTTTACCAAAGCGAAAGCGGTGCAAGTTACAAAATTGAAATTTACGGAAGAGGAATTAGAAGCCTTGAAAAACAGTCATTTTTTCACAATTTAACTGGCTGCAACCCGAAAAATTATCGCGCTATGTGGTGAACTTAAATCCGAATTGAAAACTGAAATAAATCAACATGTAAATGTGATTTATACTGCTCAGAAAACCTAGAAGCTATTGATGTCCGTGATATCCTGATCAGGAACCGATATGATGCATCAGGCTGTGGATCTGACTATTCCAAAGAAGCACATCTTCTTCCTTTTCTTCAGGTACGGAAAAGTCTGTTACGATTAAAGCGACGTCTGATGTAATTTCATCCTGAATTATGTCAAATTGGAAATAAGTATCATCATCCTTATCATCCCTGTCATCATCGATCCATTTATAACGAACCATCTGATTATCCTTTTTACTGACGATGCGGGCACGCTGTTCGCTGCCTTCCCATGTAAAAATATAATCACCCTCACGGATATTCACTTTGTCAGCAAACCATTCTTCAAGTCCACTTGCATTACTCAAATAGTTGTATAGAATTTTCGGTGATGATTTTATTTCAAACTCCAGCGAGTATTTAATTCTATTATTAGTTTTTGATTCCGTCTTCACAATAAGTATAAATAGATTAATGTAGTATTCAGTTGGCAAATATATGCCAGTGGGTCAATATAGTTATTATTTACTGTTATATCTCTAAATACCTGCTCTTTTTTTTCTTCTGAATTTTGAACTACCTTCGGCGCTCTGAATATGGCATTGATACATTCCCTTGAAAATGAAGGAAACTGGCTTTTTAAACGTCGGGGACAGATTCCTGTAGTTTTATTTTTATTGGCTATTCCGGCAGTATATCTAGTAAATTATGATCAATTAGATCCTACACGCGTTAAAATTGTTAATTATTCAGCTGCGTTTTTAAGCATTTTAGGAGCTGTTGTCAGAGCTTATACAATCGGTACAACTCCCAGAGGCACTTCCGGCCGTAACACTGAGAAGCAAGTTGCCGAAAGTCTTAACACGAGTGGGATCTATTCCATTGTCCGTCATCCTCTTTATCTTGGAAATTATCTGATGTGGATCGGCATTGTTCTATTCACTCAGAATTTTTCATTCGCAATTATTGTAAGTCTCCTATATTGGATCTATTATGAACGGATTATGTTCGCGGAAGAGCGCTTTCTCGAACGGAAATTTGCTGATGTTTATCTGGATTGGTCAAAAAAAGTACCCGCATTCATTCCTAATTTTTCGCACTTTCGTTCAAGCGAGACCAGCTTCTCTTTAAAGAGTGTTCTGCGCAGAGAATACTCCGGAATCCTTGCAACAGTATTTGGATTTGTCTATGTAGAATTCCTTATAGGGTGGTTCAAATGGAAAGAAATTGCTATCGGAAAAAATCTCATTTATTGCTTAATAGTAACATTGCTGATTACCATTGTCTTGAGAACGTTGAAACACAGTACCAGTCTCCTCAATGAAGAAGGGCGATCATAAAATTTTCTTGGCAGAGATAAAATCAATGTTCATATTTGCAGCCCCAAACATGGCGAGGTAGCTCAGATGGTTAGAGCGCAGGATTCATAACCCTGAGGTCGGGGGTTCGACTCCCCCTTTCGCTACGAAAATTGAACTTTCGGCTTCCGGTATCCTTGATACCGGATTTTTTATTTCAAAGGTTTTACTGTAAAGCATAAAAAAACCCGGATGAACCGGGCTCTCTTATTTTTCAAAGAAAAAACTATTATGCCTCTGGTGCATCAGTTTTCTTTGCATTCTGGATTGCATCGCGCATCTCCTGACAAGCACGTTTAACGTCCTGAAGTCCTTTACGGACACGGGTTCCGGCGGCAGCATTTCCTTTTTCAGAAAATTTGATCACATCTTCTTCAATGGCTGCTACGAGCATTTTAATTTTTTCGTATTCTTTCATTGCTTTTTTTTTTAAGATTAATGTTGATTTGATTAGGAGCTGTATTGAATGGTGTTCGGTTTAATTCGTTTAAAATTCAGAATCACATTTTAGAATGCCGCGATTTTATCTGACATATATTCACCTGCCTTTAATTTTACATATGCTTTTTTGAATGCATCAATCGTATATTCTACGTCTTTCAAAGTATGAACTGCTGTTGGAATTAATCGAAGAATAATCACACCCTTCGGAACAACCGGATAAACAACCACCGAACAGAATATGTCGTAGTTCTCTCTCATGTCATATATCAGGTTGGTTGCTTCGCCAATGCTTCCATTCATAAATACCGGTGTGACGGGACTCTGCGTTTTGCCGATATTAAATCCTGCCGCCTTTAGTCCATTCTGGAGCGCATTTACAATCACCCATAAATCATCTTTTAAACCGGGGTTACCACGTAACAGTTCGAGTCGCTTAAGTGCACCCATAACAAGGGGTGATGGAAAGGTCTTGGCAAAAATTTGCGAACGCATATTATAGCGCAGGTACTCCACAACATCTTCGTTACTGGAAATAAATGCTCCAATGAGTGCCATGCTCTTTGCAAAGGTGGAAAAGTAGATATCAATTCCATCCTGAACACCTTGTTCTTCTCCGGTACCCGCACCCGTTTTACCCATTGTCCCAAATCCATGCGCATCGTCAACAAACAGACGGAAATAAAACCGCTCTTTAAGAGATACGATGTCTTTAATTCTGCCCATGTCGCCGCTCATGCCAAAGACACCTTCTGTGATAAGCAGGATAGCTCCTCCGGTTTCTTTCACAATGCGTGATGCTCGCTCAAGCTGTTTTTCGCAATTAACAATGTCGTTGTGTGGAAAAACAAATCGCTTGCCCATATGAAGTCGAACTCCATCAATGATACATGCATGACTTTCGCTATCGTAAACTATAACATCATGACGATCTACAAGACAATCAATAGACGAAACAATACCCTGATAACCGTAATTTAAAAGAATGG
>CAYHFJ010000117.1:7603-10083 GCA_964355885.1 uncultured Flavobacteriales bacterium | reverse complement strand
GCTCCGTTAAGTACTGAACTTCAAAAAGCTGACGAGTTAAAAATTATTGTTTTTAACCAGAGTGACTTTGAATGGGCACTTCTACATGCTAAGCATGTAAAGCCGGAATGCAAACTTTTTCTTCAACCGGAATATTCCGTTCAACATCGTGTGCTTCCCGGTATCATTGATTTTGTCAAGTTAAACCCCGAATGGCAAATTTCTTTACAAACTCATAAAGTGATGCAGATTCCTTAGCGAATTTTAAATCTGCACATCTTTAAATTCAAGCAAACTTATAGAATGCGGGTTGAACAATAAAAACAAACAAATTCTTTTTAATCAGAATAAAAAATCCGCGTATATCCGCTTGATCCGCTCTATACGTGTCTAGTCTCCCTACACTCATTACTTTCGTTGAAAACTCCTTATAAAACCTTGTAAGATCAATTTTTTACCTCTCTAATGGCAGTATATTTGCAGATCATTCAGTGAGCCCATGAAACTACTTACTTATCCTGCTGTCTTTCTTCTGCTGTTTTTATTGATTCCAGAATCTGTTTCTGCTCAAAAAACATATACGAGCACAGTTCCCAAAGCTGTCCGTTCATTTGACCTCGCATTGAAAATGTACGATGAGCGATTAAATGATAAGGCTCTGGAATATTTAGAAACCGCGATAGAAGCTGACGGTAAGTTTATTGAAGCCTATATGCTTCGTGCTAATATTTATTCTGATAAGCAGGAATATCCGAAAGCCATCGTCGCTTATCAGGAAGCGATCCGACTCAACCCTGATTTCTTTCCTAATAATTATTACTCGCTGGCTCAGGCTCAATTTAAAAGTGGCGATTATTCAGGAGCAAGAATTAATTATGAGAAATTCGTCACGCTTCCTAAAATAAATCCAGGTTTAGCATCCAGTGCAAAGAAAATGATTCAGAATTCTCATTTCGCAGAACAAGCAGTAAAGAATCCGGTTCCTTTTAAGCCTGTTAATATGGGAGATAAGATTAATACTTCTTACGAAGAATATTTTCCTGCAATAACTGCTGATGGCAGAACATTTTTATTCACCCGCAGAGGAAAAGCGCTGATTGCAGAAAGAGCCAATTTACAGGAAGATTTTTATGTAAGCACCTGGACCGGCAAAGAATGGACACCCGCTCAGGCTCTTGAAGAGATAAATACAAATGGTAATGAAGGTGCTCCATCTTTGTCAGCGGACGGACAGTATTTGTTTTTTACCGCCTGTGAAGAAATGATGGAAAGTTTTGGAGCCAGAAAGACCAAAGGAAGTTGTGATCTTTTCATCGCAAAAAAAGTCGGGAATAAATTCAATGCACCGAGAAATCTTGAGGTGCCGATAAATACCGGTGTGTGGGAAAGTCAGCCCTCTTTTTCGTCAGACGGAAGAACGCTTTATTTTGTGAGAGCCATTAAAGGAAGTGATGGTAAAACGCAAAGAGATATTCTTGTGACAAGTATTGGTGATCGATCGGAATGGAGTGAGCCTGTTTCAGTTTCAGACAAAATAAATACAACAGGAGATGAAATGTCAGTATTTATTCATCCGGATGATCAGACTCTTTATTTTTCATCTGATGGTCATCCGGGTCTTGGCGGACTTGATATATTTTTGAGTAAACGTGCGGCGACAGGTGAGTGGACTGAACCTGTAAACCTTGGATATCCTATTAATACCGGTGGCGATGAGAATTCGTTATTAGTTAGCCCCTCAGGTGACATCGCTTATTTCGCTTCCAATAGAGCTGAAGGATTCGGTGGCCTGGATCTTTATCAGTTTGCTTTACCCGAAGACATGCGCCCTCAACCGGTCTCCTATATGAAAGGTAAAGTTTTTGATATCGAGACTAAGAAGCCACTGTCTGCCTCTTTTGAACTTATAGATCTGGAGACAAATAAAATAGTCGTTAGTTCTACCTCAAATGTTGGGAATGGTGAGTTTCTGGTTTGCCTTCCTATAGGTAAAAGCTATGCCTTAAATGTTAGCAAGGATGGATATTTGTTTTACAGCGAGAATTTTGAACTTAAAAACACAAAGACTTCGAGAGATCCTTATAACAAAGATGTTGCAATGAAACCTATTAAGATAGGGGAGAGCGTAGTCCTTAATAATATATTCTTTGAGTTTGACAAGTTTGATTTGAAAAAGGAATCACGATCTGAGATGGGAAAATTAATTTCATTCCTTACAAAGAATCCAAAAATGAAAATTGAAATTTCAGGTCACACAGATAACGTTGGAAGTAAAATATACAATCAGGAGCTTTCAGAAAAAAGAGCAAATTCGGTAAAAGAATATCTTGTGACGAATGGAATAACTTCTGAGCGATTGCAATCAAGAGGTTTTGGCGATACAAAACCGGTTGCTGACAATGCCAATGAAGATGGGCGCACACACAACCGAAGAACAGAATTCAGTATTCTTTCAATTCAATAAACAGGTTAAGAGTTTTAACTTAAAATGGCAGATTGAA
>CAYHFJ010000117.1:0-7503 GCA_964355885.1 uncultured Flavobacteriales bacterium | reverse complement strand
ATTCTTTCAATTCAATAAACAGGTTAAGAGTTTTAACTTAAAATGGCAGATTGAACCAAAGAAATTTGCAGGAATTCAGATGTTATTTTCAAAATTAAATTATCTTTTTTTTGATTAAAATCATGTCTTTAATCTGAATTTGCAGTATTTTTACATTGATTTCTTGTCGGCTATTCCTAAAAACTTAATCATCAAATAAATGAATTTAATACGTTTTTTTTCATTTTTCCTGTCTTGCACTACTTTATTGCTGCTTTGCAATTACTTTTCAGAAGCGCAGACCTATGATTGGACACGTTCAGGGATCTCGCCTGGATATGAGTATGGACACGGAATAGTCTGTGATGACTCCGGTAATGTTTATGTAACCGGACAATTGGAATACACAACTGATTTTGGTAATGGTGTTCTTAAATCAACTGCCGGTCAGCATGATATTTATGTGGCAAAATATTCACCTTCAGGAACTGTATTATGGGTAAAAACTGCCGGAAGTACTGATGGCGACATCAGTCTGGGTATTGGTCTGGATGTGCAGGGAAATTCATACATCACAGGAGAATTTGAACAAACGGCTTCATTTGGATCCGGTTTTTCTATGACAGCTCTAGGCGGGAATAATATTTTTCTTGCAAAGTACAATACGAACGGAGTTGTGCAATGGGCAAAAGGTTTCACCGGCACAGGCGATTCAAGGGGTTATGCAATCGTTACAGACCCGCAGGGATATTCTTACTTTACGGGCAACTTTAACGGAACTGTTTCGTTTGGTTCGCTCTCTGTCAACAGTGGTAGTCAAAACACCTTTATTGCAAAGTTCAGTCCGTCGGGAAATCCGGTTTGGGTAAAAAAAGCCGGGGGATCGGGATCTGACAGAGGAACAGGAATAACACTTGATGGATTTGGTAATTTTTATCTGGTCTCCTTGTTTGGTCAAACAGCTTCTTTCGGGGGAACAACAGTCAGCACCACCGGAAGCTCAAACAGTACCGCGATTGCAAAATACGATACAAGTGGCTCAATAATTTGGGTTAAAGGAATTGGTTCATGCTGTGGTGAGACCAACGGTGCGAGAGTAAGCACTGATGAACTGGGAAATGTTTATCTCACCGGTTCTTTCACTGAAGATACAAAATTCGGAAATACAACCTTCTCAAGTGCCGGAAGCACTGATATCTTCATGGCAAAATATAATGCAAATGGCAGTCTGGAATGGGCTAAACGCGCGGGGGGCACGGGTGAGGATTTCGGTCAGGGTTGTTACGTAGACCAACGAAATCAAATGGTTTACTTCACTGGAATGTTTGATAACATTGCGACGATTGATGGCATAAACATGAACAGCGCAGGAAATCGTGATATTTGGATTGCCGCCTACGGTTATAGCGGTCAAATTCAATGGGTGCGAACAGCAGGAGGAGTGAACAGAGATGCCGGATTTGAGATTACAACAGATACATTCGGAAATATTTTCAACACAGGATTTTTCAATGACCTGGCCACTTTTGGTTCAACAAGCATTCAGGGAGAACCTCTGGCAGATTTATTCGTCTCAAAAATAAAACCTCCAACAGCGGTACCTCCAACTCAGGCTTCTTCTGCAATAGTAGCTACAGTCAACAATTGTAAAGATATTTTTCTCAATTGGACTCCCGGTAACGGAACACGCAGATTGATTGTTGCAAAGGCGGGCGCCCCGGTAGATGAATTTCCTGTCGATGGCACTTCCTATTTGGCTGATACCATATTCGGGACCGGTTCAAATTTGGGAAATGGAAATTATGTTGTTTATAATGGCAGTGGAAACAATCTTGGACTATCAGGTCTTACATTAGGTGAAACCTACCATTTTGCCATCTTTGAGTATAATGGAAATGCTGCGACTAGTGGATATAATATCAGTCAATATGCGACAGCCAGCCAGATCGCAAGTAGTTTTTCAATTAGTATCAGTGCAACATCGAATTCTATTTGTGAGAATGATTCTGTTCAGTTGTCCGTTACCGGTACAATGTCATATCAATGGTCTCCTGCCACAGGTTTATCTTCTGCCTTTGATTCTATAGTAATGGCTTCACCACAGGTGACTACAATTTATACAGTTACAGGCACAGATGGAATCGGTTGTCAATCTGTTGAAACTTTCAATTTAGCTGTTTACCAACTACCTCAGGTATCGTTTGTATCAATTCCACCGGTTTGTCTTAACACTGCTGCATTCCAATTAACAAATGCAACACCAACAGGTGGAACTTACTCCGGAACGGGTGTAAACTCGGGAATTTTCGATCCGCTATTGGCGGGGATTGGCAACAGTTATATAACCTATACTTTTACAACCGGTTTCGGTTGCACGGATTCCGATTCAACAGGTATCACTATAAATTCCGTTCCTCTTGTAAATCTTGGTCACGACACATTGGTATGCTATTATAGCTCTGTTCCTTTAAGTGCAGGGACAGGTTTTTCTTCTTGGCTATGGTCTACCGGTGCCACAAGTTCTTCCATCCTTGCAGATAATTCCGGAGTAGGCATTGGAATAAAAACATTTTACGTTACAGTTCTCGATTTACTTGGATGTTCAGCGAATGATACAGTGCTGATTAATTTCGATGCCTGTGCAGGGATAACAACTCCTTTAAGCGATATTTCTGAAATCAAAATGTATCCTAATCCATTTACGGAAGCTCTGAATATCCTAAGCCAAAATATATTGTCTGTGCGAATTTTTGATATACGTGGACGATTGGTAGAAGTGATGCCTGCACAAAATGGAATTATAAAAGCAGGGAAGCTACTCTGGCCGGGAACTTATTTTATTGAACTGTCCGACAAGCAGACAGTTAAAATGTTTAGGGTAATCAAGGCAGAAAAGTAATTACAGATTTACTCTAAAATCTATTCTCTCACTGCTTCTCTGACTTTCAGTAATTTTACCAAAAGATCTTCTAATTTGTCAAGGTGCAGCATGTTTGCTCCATCCGATAAGGCATTCTTCGGGTCTGGATGAGTTTCCACAAAAATTCCATCGACATCGGATGCAATTCCCGCCTTTGCAATCAGCTCTATCAACTCCGGACGTCCACCTGTAACACCTGAACTTTGATTTGGTTGTTGAAGGGAATGAGTAATGTCCAATATAACGGGTACATTAAATGATTTCATTACAGGAATTCCACGGAAGTCAACAACAAGATCCTGATAGCCAAGCATAGTTCCGCGTTCTGTAAGCATCACATGCGGGTTTCCAGCGTTGCGAACTTTATCCGCGGCGAACTTCATAGACTCGGCATTTAAGAATTGTCCTTTTTTTACATTCACCGTTTTTCCAGTGGCGGCGGCAGCGAGGAGTAGTTCCGTTTGCCTGCATAAAAACGCGGGAATCTGAAGCACGTCGACATACTCAGCAGCCACGGCAGCTTCATAACTTTCATGAATATCTGTGACGATAGGCACTCCCATCTCTTCCCGAATTTTCTTTAGGATAAGTAATGCCTTTTCATCACCAATGCCCGTGAACGAATCTACTCGTGTGCGATTGGCTTTTCGATAACTTGCTTTAAAAATGAAAGGAATTTTCAGTCGCTCAGTGATCTCCTTAATTTTTTTTGCAATATTAATCGTCATCGTTTCGCTTTCAACGACACAAGGTCCGGCAAGCAGAAAGAAATTACCTGTATTGAGATGGTGTATGTTGGGAATATGGCTGAGCATAGCTTTATCGAAGAAATAATTTGTGATAAGAGTGCAAATTTAACAAATTAATGAGGTGGCTATTCCATATTTTCAAAATATAATCGGAAATTTAACCACAAAGTCCACAAAGGAAAAACACAAAGTTTCACGAAGAGGCCTCGTGTAAATTATAAATGTTTCACATAAAGCAACTCAAGTTTTCTTTGTGTTACTCTGTGAATTACTTTGTGCACTTTGTGGTTAAACACTTTTTATGATCTCCTCATCCAACGATAAACTGTTTTGAAAAAGATATTTTCAAGTTCAAAAATACTTCTCCAAAGATACAAAAGCCCCCTGAGCTAATCCCTTATTTTTGTTAAGCATCGCACTCAGGTAATCTGTACCTGTCCGGAAAACCCATGATTTTCCTATTTGTCCGTTGTATGCTAAGCCAACATTCCAAAATGTATAGCCGCCATAACTTAAATTAATCGCTATCTGGTGCCGCTTTTTAAAATTATACTTTAATTCTGAAAAGCCGCGTACCCGGGCTCCGGCAAAGAAAATATTTTCAGCACCAATCTGAAGAATAAGTTTTCCCGGATTTAACTGAGCAGAATAGGCTGCTCTGAAATGAAATGGAAGCATGTCATTGAAAGATTTTTTGCGACGGGTGGTCACGAAAGCCTGTACATAAGCGCTGTCTGTTGTGATCACTTTACGGATTGTATCACTGAAATCGAAGAGGTTGCTAACATCAATCCCCTCGAAGCGAAAAGTGGTATCAACCGGAACATCTGCGCTCTCTTTTGTCCAATGAATATATCCCAGATTATCCGCTGAGAATGACCAGGCATTCTGATTTTCATCTTTAATGATGAGCATACCTGAACCGGAAAATCCATAGCCATTAAAACTCCCTGGTTTGCTTTGTGAGGAGTCGTTGGTTTTGATATTTAAATGCATATCAAGATCCAGAAAGGATCCATCTGGTGCAGTATACAGAGAAGTACCGGGGGAGTCAAAAGCGGTGTACTTTTGTCCAATATTTAGAGATATCGATGCGGACCAGATTATACTTTTTTGTTTTCGCTGATGATACCTCTCAATGCCGTAAGTAAATTGCTGATAGGTATATGACTTTAAATTAAGTGGCCCCAATTCAGCTGTTTGTCCCGCATAATTTTTATTTCCTCTGAAATAAATTTCAAAGAGATCCTTTTCAAATTTTGAGTTAATGTGTGCACGATGGCTTAATCGGATAAAAGAATTGCCACTCAGCAAACCAAAAATAGTATCCAGATTTTGTCCGATGGTAATGCTCGCGCTAAATTCTCCGCCAAAACTATTTCTTCGGGAAAGATTTTTACTGACCACATCTTTCATGTCCTTCGTAATAAAACCTTTTCGAAAATATTCGCCTGCCAGTTGGTTTGTAATAGCATTGGATGCGAAGAAATAGTCCGCATCAATTTTATAAACGAATTTAAAACCCGGACCAATACTAAACAGTTCTGCGTCGGGCGGCATGGCAAAGGATCCGCTGCAAAAAAAGAAAAGAGAAATGAATAGAAACGTTTTTTTCACAAATCAGCGTATGTAATAGGTCCCACTTGCGATCAATTTAAGATCCAAACGATGAGAAGTGTAAAGTTGTATTAATTGAGGATAATCAGGTGTCCGGAAAATGGTTCGTATACCCATATACTTGCCCGCCAAAATGCTGTTCTTTCTTTTCTCATCAACCGGTATTTCAATTCGGGTGACTACAGGTGAGATTACCTTATACTGTGAATCAAGATTAGCCTTTTGAATAAATCCCGGAATTAGCAAGGAGTCTGTCACAACATGATTTTCGTCAATAATAAATAATTGAATATCAAAATCTACAGGGAAACCATTGCCGGCAACGAGAGTAAGATTTAATGGCCCGATCGGATCTAAATTGGTCAGCCCGCCTAGCGACAATGCTTGAGTATCCGACAGGGTTAGATTCTGAGCTGCCATGCGTAAAGGCATTTTTATAGTGAGTTTTCCGTTGACCAGATTATCACTATAGAGAAAATCATTGTAAAAGGAGATATTTCCAAGAGGATTCATTTCCATATTTATATTGTAAGCGATCCGTTCCGGAAGATTTTCTACAAAGGCCTTTATGTTGCTATTGGAATTATCCAGGTGATAGCTGTGATTTGTACTTATAACAGGGGAGGGTACCGGTCCGCTCTCCTGTGCTCTGTTTATATTCAGTGCTCTGTTCATCACCGATGGTGCTATGAGTGAAACACCTGAAAATGTTCTGTTATTAATCGAGGTCAATGAGTTGAAAAAGATCTGAGCATCGGCACCGATAAAATTTGTTATTTCCAAATCCATCGTCACGCTATCCAGCTTAATAAAGCCGTCGTGAATAAAATCGGCTAGACCAGTGTTTATAGTTGAGTTTGAAAACACAGAATTTTGTCCTAGATATCCTTTCACATAAATTGGATCTAAATTAGTGAGATAGGACTTTAAATTTATAACAGTATCGCTGTTAAATATGGTAAAGGCATTTCCGGTCGGATCAGAAACAGCATTCACATTATAGGTAATAGTATTAAACTGATTTCCATTAGGGCCGGTAAGATCAATTTCATATCCGTCTAATTCAAAGTTTCCTGAGAAAGTACCGGGTATATTAGCATTGGCTGCATCTACCTCTTGAACAATGGTAAATGGAACGCCAGCCTTTTTTGCTTTTGGAATTGTGTAGGTGTAAATTACTTTTGTTGGAAGGGAATTCTTGAGTTCGATACCAATTGTACCGTGACGCATTACTGCTTTGGTCAGCTTCACATTTCCAACTCCCAATGCAATTTTATTATCGGTCGATAAAAAAGGAGTACCGGGTGCTATGGGAGTGGAAAATATTGGCCATTTAACGACATTTGAAATACTTGTATCGGGAATGTTATAAATGGAATCTGTCTCTAATTCATAAAAAGATTGTTCGATCATTAAATTAACAGCACCGTCTGCGTTTGCTTGAATAAGCGTGTCCGCGATCAGCTCGTTTAGAGTGAGTGACGCGAATAGTATTGGTCCCAGAACCTCAACATCCCATTGTGGCCTGTCGTTTTCTTTTTTACACCCGTTGAAAAGGATGCTGCCAATCAGAAATAAGAATACTGCTTTAGTTTTCATAAAGTCTGACAAATATTATAAAAATACGCTCATGCTGACTAATACTTGTATTTATCTTTCCACAATTTTGAGAGATATTCTCTCAATTCCTGTTCTCGTGGGTTCTTACCCGGATCGAAGAGCAGTGATCCCTTTATTTCTTTTGGAAGGAAATCCTGACCGGCAAAATTTCCTTCATTTGAATGGTCATAATTGTAATTTTCTCCATAGCCTAACTCTTTCATCAATTTAGTTGGCGCGTTTCTAAGGTGTAAAGGAACAGGCAGATCTCCGCTTTTATCAACGAGTGCAAGAGCGTTTTCTATAGCCATGTAACTTGCATTACTTTTTACTGAACAGGCGAGATATACTGCAGTCTGCGAAAGTATAATCCTGCACTCAGGATAGCCCGTCTTCTGACAAGCTTCAAAGCAGGCATTCGCGATTACCAAAGCTGTTGGATTGGAATTTCCTATGTCTTCCGAGGCAAGGATCAGCATTCTTCGCGCGATAAAAATGGGATCTTCACCTCCTCTGATCATACGCGCTAACCAATACACAGCCGCATTCGGGTCAGAGCCACGCATGGACTTAATGAAGGCACTGATGATATCATAGTGTTGTTCTCCGTCTTTATCATAAAGTGCAATATTTTGTTGC
>CAYHFJ010000116.1:0-10110 GCA_964355885.1 uncultured Flavobacteriales bacterium | reverse complement strand
GACAAATATTGCTTTCACAATATTCTGACATCTGTCGGAGTTTTTTCATCATGATCCGACTCTGCGCTTCATTCCCTTCTACTTCAATAAAATTCCGGAGTTTGGCTACATCGCCCGATGAATAATATAACAGTACATCGCCGGGGAGTCCGTCTCTTCCCGCTCTTCCTGTTTCCTGGTAGTAGCTCTCAATATTTTTAGGAAGATGTGTGTGTACAACGAAACGCACGTTTGACTTGTCGATACCCATTCCAAATGCGATAGTTGCAACGATTATCCCTGCATCATTTAGTTTAAATTTTTCCTGTCTGTCAGCGCGAACCTTATTTTCAAGTCCGGCATGATAAGCTTCCGCGGCGAAACCTGCCTGTTGTAATTTTTCTGCCAGATCTTCGGTATTTTGTCGGGAAAGACAATACACAATGCCGCTTTGATTTTTTCGTGGCTCCAGAAAATCGAGAAGTTTATTGAAATGGTCATCTTTTCCCTCAATCAGATAGCATAAATTATCCCGGTTAAAACTTGAAACAAATGTTTTTGCGTCGCTAACCCCAAGTTGTTGCAATATATCAAGTCGTGTCTGCTTGTCCGCTGTTGCTGTTAAGGCGATTAGTGGAGTCGAAGGAAACAGTGCTTTTAATTTACCGAGTGTCAGATAGTCGGGTCGGAAGTCGTGTCCCCAGTGACTGATACAATGTGATTCATCAATCGCGAAAAGTGAGACATCAATCCTCTTCAGCAGATTCAGGAGAGATTGGTTCTGCGCACTAAGTCTTTCCGGTGCGATGTATAGTAATTTTAATTTCCCTGTTTCCAGTTGTTGGATTACGGCTTGTTGTTCAGAGGAGGATTGTGAAGAATTAAGAAAGGCGGCTGAGACTCCATTAAGCCTGAGCGCGTCAACCTGATCTTTCATCAATGCGATGAGTGGAGATATTACAATTGCCGTACCTTCTTTAACTAATGCCGGAATCTGGAAGCAAAGAGATTTCCCTCCGCCGGTTGGCATTAAAACCAGACAGTCTCTGCCTGCAAGAACATGCTCAATTATTTTTTCCTGCTCAGGACGAAAGGATTCAAATCCAAAATATTTTTTAAGAATAGTGTGTTGCTTCATGGCCTGCAAGATAATCCAAAATAAAATTATACTTCTGCCCGGTAGAATAATTCACGCTTTAGTGCTGTAGAAATTGTGCTGTGGCAAAAAGTGGATTGCTTAGGAGGTGAAATGACTAATACTGAATAGTATTTATTCGTCTACGTTCATTTCTGCAAGTTGAATAGCATCAAGCATAAATCTTTTCTGTTGTGTTTTTTCGAATGTTTAAACACAAGATGGAGGATAATTGGGTTTTTATTAAAGAATGAGGGATTTAATGTGTTTTATGGAGGCTGTTTTTTAACCGAAGGCGGTGAATAACAGTTTTTGTCGCATCCATTCATACGTATTATACCGATTACATTCGTTCTAGTCAATATTAAAAATCGAATTCAATTCAGTCAAACGTTCATCTTCTAAATCCTACACACAATGAACACAAACAAAATTTTATTAGGAGGAATTGCCGGAGGTATTGCCTTCTTCTTTCTTGGTTGGGTTATTTACGGAATGTTGCTTGCCGATTTCATGGCGTCTCATGGAAATCAATGTGCGATGAGACCAATGGAAGAATTTATCTGGTGGGCAATGATAGTATCAAATATTCTAGGAGGCATTCTTCTTGCTGTCATTCTAAGCTGGGCAGGAAAATCAGGACTGACCGAAGGTTTAAAAGTTGGGGCTATCGTAGGTATACTGTTAGGACTTTCAATGGATTTAAATTTCTATTCCATGACAATCATGTTTCTGGATATAAGCGGGATGATCGTTGATGTAATTTCTTATACAGTTATGTCAGCCATCGGCGGTGCTGTGGTTGGATGGGTGATGGGAATGGGAAAGAAGCAGGCTTGATTATATTTCAACACCCGAACTCATCATTTATTTGAAATAAAAACAGATTTGTAAGCAACCATCAGGTGAAATTTGCTTCCCTTGAACAGGAATGTCTCTTGAACCCGATGCTTGCTTTTTCAGTTGACCTGATTTTTTAAAATCCTGTTTTGGAGTTTTAAAAGCAATCTTTTTGGAGAATTTATGATACAGGAATAATTTATTCCATTCTTAATCCTTGACCATGGCAGATTCGCGGGAATTAGCTATATTCATACGCTTAAATAGTAATTTATGAAAAAGCAATTATCGCTTTTTTTAGTGTTTTTTTCAGGGTTAATGACCTCCTTCGGTCAATCTTCAGGCCCTTCTACACCCTTGGTTTATTCGACTTCTGGTGATGGCACTAGTTGGGCCAATCTCGCGGGTATCCAGGTTGTTGATAATAATCCCGCATATTCTGACCTTGCTCAATATCCTACATGCAATTCATTTCAGTGTTATTATTCAAATATCGCCTCATTTACAGGCATTGGATTTTCAATACCTGGCAGTGCCACTATCACAGGAATCAAGCTTGATGCAATGCAAAGAGTTTCTTCACCCGGCGGCGGTATTCGTGACTCGATGTTGCATCCTTCATTGAATGGAACAAATCATGGTGTCGATCATGCTGATTCTGATTTTTGGTTAGATACTCCAACAATTTTAGCAGAAGGAGTTCGGGTGGAGGTGCGGAACCTTACAGGAAATATACATTACGCTATGAATATTGAACAAGGGCAACGCAAATTAAACATTAACGTAGACGCTCATTCATGGACAGCAGACATTTTTGTGGTGAGCATTATTTCATCAGAATTTGAGCGAGTTCAACGAAAGCTCTTGCTTATAAATTAAATAATTGAAGGAGTCATAATCAGAATAAAAAAACAACGACGGAAGTGCCAGTGTTCCGGTAGTCTGTCGAAAAGAAGTGGATGCTGCGCATGTTCACTTTTGTTTAGATGAATTACTTAATTCAAAATGAGAGCCTGTACTCTTCAGGTTTAAAAAAATTATTATGAAAAAACATTACTTGAATTTGTTTTTTGTTTTTGTGATGAGCAGTTTATTTGCTCAAAGCAATGAAATATTTAATTCCGGCGGAGTTATTATCGCTGATGAATTTCATGTAACACGTCCCTTGACAGAAATTGCCAGGGAGTTTCCTGTAGATGACGATAAAATCTATGTGAAAAAAGAATCCGGTGATAGAAAGCATAGAAAGGCTCAGGAGTTTCCGCTGACAGTAAAGGACGGATCTCAATATGGAAATGATCCGTCAAGTCTGCAAACTGAAATGGGAACTGTTCCCGGTCGCGCACCCATCGCGAACTGGGCAGGCCAAATTGCCTCAGGGTTCAGACCTTATGATCCTTCCGGTGCCCCCGGTCCGAATCATTATATTCAAATGATTAACTCAACAACTTTTAAAGTTTATAATAAATCAACAGGTGTTGTGTTGCTGACAGCAGCTTTAGGAAGTCTGTGGTCACCTGCTACCGCGGACAATGGTGATCCGATTGTGATGTATGATAAAGATGCAGATCGCTGGTTTCTTGCTCAGTTTGGTTCGTCTGCAGATAAAAAGATCTATATCGCCATATCAGCTACCAGTGATCCATTGGGTTCTTATTATACCTACACTTATACTTCTCCGCTTTTTCCTGATTATTTGAAATTTTCAGTTTGGGCTGATGGTTATTATATGACTTCCAATCAGTCAACACAAAAGGTATTTGCTTTTGACAGGACAGCAATGCTTGCCGGAACAGCGGGTGCCCGATCAATTTATATAAATTTTTCTCCACCAAAAAGCGGTTTCTTTTGTCCACTGCCGGGTGATGCCGCTGATGGAACCTTGCCTGCGTATGGTACACCCTGTCCGATATTTTCTTACTCTGACAATGGCTGGGGTGGAGGGTATAGTGATGCAATAAATATTTATCAAATGTCTGTCGACTGGGTTCCTACAACTCCTACGGCAAATATTACTTTAGCAGCCAATCTAAGCCCTGCCGCCTTTGACGCTTCTTATGATGTAAATTGGGATGACATTTCGCAACCAGGTACTACGCAAAAACTTGATGGTATTGGAGGAGTTTTTATGTACAGGGCACAATGGAGAAGTTGGACCGGATACAATACAATTTTATTAAACTGGGGAGTAAAAATAAGTGCAAGCCAGCGAAGTATTAAGTGGGCTGAATTAAGACAAGACCAGAGTACCAGCGTCTGGTCAATTTATCAGGAAGGTGTTTATACTCCGGATGCTTCAACCCGTTGGATGGGGGGAATTGCTATGGATGTAAACGGTTCAATCGGGTTGAGCTATATGAAATCGGATGCCACTTCTATTTATCCCGGATTATACTATACAGGAAGAAGATCTTGCGATCCGCTCGGCACTCTTCCTATTACCGAATCGGTCGTAGTTGCCGGAACCGGATATCAAACAGGAACCAACCGTAACGGTGATTATGCTCAAACATCATTAGATCCGGATGGCATTACATTCTGGCATACGAGTGAATACATGGGAGGAACTTCAGGAGGTTCAGCTGCACGTACCCGGATTTTTTCTTACCAGCTTCCAAGTTGCGGAAATACCGCGGTCGTAAATATTAGCGTTACATCAGGATCTAATCCAACATGTACGGGAGCATCCATGACCTTCACGGCTTCTCCGACTAACGGAGGTACTACACCTGTTTATCAATGGAAAGTGAATGGAACTAATGTGGGGACTAATGCTACAACATATACTAGTTCATCATTAACGAATGGACAAGTTGTTACTTGTGTTATGACATCCAATCTTCCCGGGGTATTAGGAAGTCCTGCCACATCCAACAACATTACGATTACTGTGAGTCCGACGGTGACACCTTCCGTTTCGATCGCACTGACTTCAGGAACGAATCCTTCATGTGCAGGTACTACATTGACTTTTACAGCCAGTCCGACCAATGGTGGAACTACTCCGTCTTATCAATGGAAAATTAACGGTTCGAATGCGGGAACCAATAGTGCTACATTTACAACTTCCTCCCTTGCCAATGGACAAGTTGTTACCTGCGTAATGACATCCAATGCAAGTTGCCCGACAACACCTACAGCGACTTCCAATGGCCTCACTCTTACCATCAATCCTGTAATCAATCCAACAGTGAGTATCACTCAGACCGTGGGAACTAACCCAATGTGTACAGGTGAAACAGCGACTTACACCGCGAGTGTCTCTAATGGAAGCGGTACGAGCTATTTCTGGAAAGTGAATGGGACAAGTGTCGGAACAAACAGTCCGACATATACTTCTACTACATTGAGTAATGGTGAGATTGTAACTTGTGACATCGCGTCAACTCCTAATTGTGCTGCAACTCAAACTGTGATTCTTGGAACCGGCACCGGTACAAATACAACGACCAGTGATTTGGCGGCTGCTTATCCATCATATTATGGAAGTGGACGCCAGCAATATCTGATTCTTGCCTCTGAACTTTCCGGTCTTGGCTTGAGTGCCGGTGATATTCATTCAATCGGATTCACTATAAACAGTACAATCGGAAATCCTGCAACTTTAAATGATTACACAATTAAAATAGCCAACACGGCATCTGCTGTGATGACATCTGCCTTTTTAACGCCTGCATTCAGCACTGTATTCGGACCGGTTAACTATACCCCAACTCTCAGCTCCTTAAACACACATACTTTCAGCAGTCCCTATAACTGGGATGGAGTTTCTAACCTTGTCATTGATATTTGTTTTTCAAATCTGGTAGTCGGAGTAACGGCATATCAGAATTATCAGACTAATTCTGCTTTTGTCTCCACTGTTTACCGACAGGTTGATGGAGCAAGTGGTGCCGGAATCTGTACAACAGCCACTGTCACGGGTACCGGCTCGAAACGTCCTAATATGGTCTTCAGTCGAATTGGTTCTGTTGTCAATGCAACCTCTAATGGCATTACGATGAATGTTAGTTCAGGTTTGCCCGCATCTGTGTCAATCGCGCAAACAGCAGGAAGTAATCCGCAATGTGCCGGAGCTTCCGCAACATTCACCGCAACGCCAACCAATGGAGGAACAACACCATCTTACCAGTGGAAAGTAAATGGAACCAATGTCGGAACTAACAGTGCGACCTATACCACTACAGCATTAACAAATGGACAGGCAGTAACCTGTGTGATGACTTCTAACGCATCATGTGTTACCGGTAGTCCGGCAACATCGAATTCAATTTCGATGACGGTGAATTCTACTGTTACAGCCTCTGCCAATATTGCCATCACCGGTGGATCAAACCCACAATGTGCCGGAGCTTTGATCACTTTCTCAGTAACACCAACTAATGGAGGAAGTAATCCTGCTTATCAGTGGAAGATAGATGGAACAAATGTCGGTGTCAATGGTGCTACACATTCAACAAATACATTATTGAATGGACAGACCGTTACTTGTGTGATGACCTCAAATGCCGCATGCATAAGTGGGAATCCCACTACTTCAAATTCAATTATTATGTCCGTTAATAATCCACCCGTCATCAATTCATTTACTCCTCCGGGTGGGGTGGCTGGAACATCAGTTGTTATTTCAGGGACTGGATTTAATGGAGCTACATCCGTTCAGTTTAATGGAGTAAATTCATCCTACACAATTAACAGCGGTGTGCAAATTACAGCTACTGCTCCTGCAGGCGTTAGTACCGGTTTGATTTCTGTTACAACACCTTGTGGCACCGCTCTTAGCAGTTCCGGTTTTAGTGCTAGCGTTACCCTGAATGTCAAAGTGTTTATTGAAGGGTTTTATACCGGTGGAGGGCAATTGACCGGCGTGTTGTCTCCAACAGTATGTGATACAATTGTTGTCAGTCTTGCAAATACAGTTTCCCCTTACGTAATAGATTATTCTGTTAACGGAACTATTAATACAAGTGGAGATGGAACTTTTAATTTTCCGGGTTCCGCATTCAATCAGGCATTTTATCTTATTATCAATCACCGGAACACTTTGGAAACCTGGAGTGCAGCACCTTTCATTCTTTCCAATGTGGTAAATAGTTACGACTTCACCAGCGGTGCTGGTCAGGCGTATGGGAATAACCTGATAAACGTAGGTGGAATGCATGCAATCATAAGCGGTGATGTTAATCAGGATGGAGTGATTAATGCAAGCGACATTCTGGATATGGAGAATTCGCTACAACTGATGACACTGGGTTATTATCCTTATGATTTGACCGGCGATAATCTTGTAGAGGCGGCTGACTTCAGTTTAATTGAGAATAATATTGGTAAGACAAAAATTCGTCCCTAGTTTTATAGGAATTTTTTATACGGCACACTCCTCCTCAGGAAATTGATAATTCATTTGTCAGAATTCTGCTTGAAGTTCAGTTTTTTTATCCTGTTTTGATTCAGTATTTTCGCATACTGCTTTGTTCCGAAAGGCTTTTATGGCTCATTTTAGCCAATCATCGACTGCTGACTTGTTAATTTATAGGCAGAAAAAGATAAATTAGCAATCCGGGTTAAGAGCTCACAAATTATGTCATTAGAAAAAGAAATTTCCAGGCGCAGAACTTTTGCGATTATTAGTCACCCGGATGCAGGTAAGACAACCCTGACTGAAAAATTCCTGTTGTTTGGCGGAGCTATTGTGACTGCCGGTGCTGTAAAAAGTAATAAAATCCGAAAAGCCGCGACTTCTGATTTCATGGAGATTGAAAAACAGAGGGGAATTTCTGTTGCAACATCTGTAATGGGCTTCGATTATAATGGTATGCGTGTTAATATCCTTGATACTCCCGGACACAAAGATTTTGCTGAAGATACATACCGCACCCTTACTGCCGTCGACTCAGTAATTCTGGTCGTTGATTGTATAAAGGGCGTAGAGGAACAGACTGAAAAATTGATGAATGTTTGCAGGATGAGAAATACTCCGGTAATTATTTTCATTAATAAGTTAGACCGTGAAGGCAAGGATCCATTTGATTTGCTGGATGAGTTGCAGGAGAAATTACAGATACATGTACGTCCTCTCACATGGCCAATTGGTGGAGGTAGTACATTCCAGGGAGTATATAACTTATACAAAAAGGAGTTAAATATTTTTGAACCTAATAAAACCGGAATATCAGAGAACAAAGCGACTATTATGGATCTGTCTGATGACACAATGGGTTCATTCATCGGTTTGAGAGAAACTGAAAAACTCAGAGAGGATGTTCATCTGATTGAAGATTTGTTTGAACCTTTCAACAAGGATTTGTACCGGGATGGATTAATTGCACCTGTTTTTTTTGGAAGCGCAATTAATAATTTTGGAATTCTGGAATTGTTAGAAACGTTTTTGAATATTGCTCCGCCACCATCCTCCCGGGAGTGTATTGAAAGGATAGTGAAAGCGAATGAGCCAAAATTCTCCGGATTCGTTTTTAAAATCCATGCCAATCTCGACCCAAATCACAGGGACAGAATTGCTTTTCTGAAGATTTGTTCCGGGAAATTTGAGCGTAATAAATTTTTCTGGCATACAAGACTGGAAAAGAAAATTCGTTTCAGTAATCCCACAAGTTTCATGGCTAATGAGAAAACCCTTATTGAAGACGCTTATCCGGGAGATGTAATTGGATTATACGATAACAGTGTTTTTAAAATCGGAGATACACTGACAGAAGGGGAAATGCTTCACTTCAAAGGGATACCAAGTTTTTCTCCTGAAATTTTTAAGGAGCTGGAAAACAGGGATCCTTTCAAGACTAAACAACTTGAAAAAGGAATCCGGCAATTAACCGAAGAAGGTGTCGCACAATTGTTCACCCAGCAACCGGGAAACCGTAAAATTGTTGGTACCGTAGGGGAGCTTCAGTTTGATGTCATTAAGTTTCGCCTCGAACATGAATATGGCGCGAAATGTGATTTCCGTCCACTTAATTACAAAAACGCATATTGGGTTACCGGGTCAACTCCAGCCGCATTACAACATTTTCTCCGGGACAGAGCATCCGTAGTGGCGTATGATAAGGAGGGCAGACCGGTTTATTTATCAGAAAGTGATTGGATGCTGAATATGATCAAACAAAGTTTTGCTGAAATTCAATTTCATACAAGCTCGGAATTTAATGAAGGGCTTCCGAAGGCGATGAAGATGAATTGAAATTGAGAACATTTTTTTAAATAAGTTTAACAGGCATTTGAAATAAAGTGTCCCGTTCACCTAACAATTCAGTCTGTTCACCTATTAAGAAATTGTTTTATTAATACAATTCGCTTGAAACTTGGTATTGTATTTTCCCAAAGAATCCATCCGAAACCCTTCAAATCAGGCGAAATCAACAACGGAGTCCTTTGTAACTTATCATTAGCCAATATATCTTTTTAATATACTCGGATTATAAGTATATTTGATTTACCATGAAGATACAAAACTATTTTATCCTCATTCTCTTTTTGTTTTTTTGGCGACCTTCAAATTGTACTGCTGCAGGACATATTCTAATTGATATCTCTGAAATAAGTGAAAAACAAATTGATAGTTTGGCCGATTGGCTAACGCCTGAAAAAAACATTCTCGAAGCAGGAATATGTCTGGATAATAAATTATTGTTACTAAGACTGGAAATTAAGGATGATGCCAAAATTCAGGAAATATTCTCAATTTTAAAAAGTCATGGTGTTATGGTATTTTATCTAAAGGAAAATATTTCAATAGAAAGATTTTATCAGAATTGCAATACTTATTTGTCATTTCCATAATTATCTTGAATGCATTTCTTTCAAAGAAATATGGCATCAAAACGTGACTTGAAAATATTTTCCGGTCTGGTTTCCTTTTTGTATTCGGTCTTAGTTTCGTTTTCATCATTCGGTCAGACAACTTTAATTTCTTCCACTGTCAATAATGGGGGATATGAATCCGGAGCAACTGGCTGGACCATAGCTAATGGGTCACAAACAAATAATTGGTTTATTGGTAGCACATCTGCTTGTTCAGGGATAAATGCAGCTTATGTCGGTACTGCAAGTAGTAATAATACCTATAACAACACCGCTACCTCCACCGTGCATTTATTCCGAGACTTTACTTTTCCTGCCGGTCAGACATTTATTACATTGAA
>CAYHFJ010000115.1:0-10312 GCA_964355885.1 uncultured Flavobacteriales bacterium | reverse complement strand
TCAAACTGATAAAACCAATGAAGGAGGAGCGAAAACAAGGATACCGATGCTTGTTAATCAACTTTTTTTGTCACTGAATTTTCAACTTTCCAAATTAATTTTAGGATATGATCGTCGGTTAAGCAGGATGTTCAGACAATTTTGCAAATCGGAAACCAATGTCTTATTTACAGACAATCATTCCTATCTCGACATTAAAGGTGATATAATCAAACTGTACTGGATTCCTGATTTTCAACATATACACCTCCCTACCCTTTTTACTGCGGAACAAATAAAAGAAAGAAATTTCAAATTTCTTAAAGGCTGTGAGAAGTGTGATGTGATTATTCTTAGCAGTGAAAATGCACAAAAAGATCTTTTACAATTTGCTCCACAATACATTAACAAAAGTAAAATCTCACACTTTGTTGCTAATGTAAATGATACAATTTGGGAACAGTATCCAAAAAGTATATTAGAGAAATATTCCCTTCCCGAAAAATTTTTCTATATCCCAAATCAATTCTGGAAACACAAAAATCATTTGATCGTTTTCGAAGCACTGTTTCATTTAAAGCAAAATGGGATTTCACTACAGGTTGTATGTACAGGAAATCCATCAGAATTCAGGAATCCGGAACATTTCAATGAAATAAAAAAGAAAATTTCAGATTGGGATATCGGTAATCAGATTCATTTACCGGGACTTGTGCCTCATGATCATGTATTACTTTTAATCAGGCAAAGCATTGCACTCATAAACCCTTCTCTATTTGAGGGCTGGAGTACGACTGTTGAAGAATGTAAATCGATCGGTAAAAAAGCCCTCCTCTCTGATATTCCGGTTCATAGAGAGCAGGCTTTGTCGAAAGTGGAGTACTTTAATCCGAATGATGCAATTGAATTGGCAAAACTACTCACAAAAACCTGGAATGAATCCTCCCCGGGCCCTGATTTGGAACAGGAAAAGATTTCACGCCACCTTATGGTAAAACGAATTGAAACCTATGCCAACAATTTTTTTGATATAATTAAAAAATTTCAGAATTCAGATTCAGAAATAAAAAAAGCCGAATTTAATACTCCTATCCTCTTTTTAATTTTTAACAGACCGGATCATACATTTAAAGTATTCGAAATGATCAAAAGGATGCGGCCTTCGCGTCTGTTTATAGCAGCTGATGGCCCTCGGGACGAAGTGCCAACCGATAAACTTCGTTGTGAAGCAGCACGAAATATTATTAATTTGATTGATTGGGAATGCGACCTTCAGTTGTTATTCAGAGCTAAAAACCTTTCCACTAAAACTGCGGTAAGTTCAGCTATAAACTGGTTCTTTGAGCATGTTGAAGAAGGTATTATCCTTGAGGATGATTGTCTGGCCGACGAGAGCTTTTTTTACTATTGTAAAGAACTACTTGAACGGTATCGTGAGAATGATAAGATTATGCATATTAATGGGAGTAACTTTCTTTTGGAAAAAAAATTTAACTTTGATGCTTCCTATTACTTTTCAAATTTATGTCATCCCTGGGGTTGGGCAACATGGAAACGAGCTTGGTTAAAATATGATATTGAAATGAATAATTTATCTGACTTTTTAAAAGACAATAAAATATCAAGGATTACCACTAATGAAAAAGCAGCTAAGCACTATACTCAAAGTCTGGTGGCAACCTCCTCAGGAAAAATCAACACATGGGATTATCAGTGGTTTTATACTATTTGGAAAAATGAAGGAATCGTAATTACACCTGCAAAAAATCTAATAAGCAACATTGGATTCGGAGAAGACGCCACTCACACCAATTATAAGTATACACGATTGAGTGAAATGAAGCGGAACAAAATATTATCGGTAACTCATCCGAAAGAAATTAAGATCAATAAAGAAGCGGATGAGGCTGCGTTTCTTGTGAGCATCAACGAAGGCAAGGGGAATCTTCTAGAGCAACTTCTCGCTAAAATTAAACTTACATTAGGGATTAAGCAATAAATATATTCATTCAATATTTAGAACATTTTTCATATGCGTATAACAATATTTGGAGTTGGAAGATCAGGTACGAAGGCGATACAACTTTATCTAAGTTATTTAGTGGCTCAAAGGGAAAACAGGATCTGGATAAATTATGAGCCCTATTTTTGGGAAACTCGATGCACTGATGTTATTAATAATGAAGGCTATTATCATCACATGCACTCTCCTCACTTCGTTCAGTCTGAAGGTGAGTTCACGAAGAGACATGTAAATTTTTTAAAGAAATTAAAAATTTCAGAAATGAGTTCCACCACTAAATTTATACGTGGAAATGGAAGAATGGATGCTATCAATCAGGTTCTTCAACCTGATCATAATGTTGTCATCATAAGAGACCTCTACCAGGTATTAGTATCAGTACTTAAAACTGAATGGGATTTTTGGTCGGTCGGATTTGAACATACGCAGAATTGGGAAGCATTTATTAAAGAGGTCAGGAAAAAAAATCTTGTCGAAAAATATGATTGGTGTCTTGATCAGATAAGTGACAGATTAGATCAAAATGCTTTCTATTGGTATGTAATGAACAAATCTGTTTTACAATCAAGTTGGCCTAACACCTGCTTTTTTCAGTATTCTGAAATTAAAATAATCGAAGATTTGGCAAGACATATACTGGATCCAACCATTGATTCTCCAATTGATAGTGATATATTTACAGGAGACTTTATTCATGAAAATTACCCGCTTACCAGCAATTTAACTAATAAGTCTCTTACATCCAAAATAAACAGCTTCCTGTATCAAAGCAATCTCATGAATAAATACGGGCTTTATATTCCAAGTAAAACGCATGGATCAGAAGCAAGAATTAACACCTACTATCAAAAAATCCAGTCCTCCAAGGTTGAAGGGTCAAAAATAACTATTGCAAAAAAGGATTTTTTTGAATTCATTAATGAAGATATCTCCGGAATGTTTGAAAAAATTAAATGGAAGAAAGAAGCTAAGCTAGTTACATAAAAGTTTTGGAGATATTACGATGAAGAATTTTTTATCCATTAATCACGAAGCAGAGGAACGAAATGAGTAATAGAATCGAACAATGTATTATTTGCAATAACAATGAACTCATATCATTGAGTAAATTCGACGCAGGAGACCTTGTCCGCTGTGCTTCATGTGGTATGGTTTTTTCAAGTCTTACACCATCGCAATCGATATTAGCGACTCATTATCAAGGATACGGTATGTTTAGTCAAATTTCAGAAACAACAATTAAACGCTACAATCAGATCCTTGACCGCTTTGAAAAGTACAGACTTAACAACAACATTCTTGATGTAGGCTGTGGTGAAGGATTTTTTCTTGAACAAGCCAAAAAAAGAGGATGGACTGTTTATGGTACAGAATATGCGCATCAATACATTGAAGTGTGCAAAAAAAAGGGTGCTCTAATGCATGAAGGGGTATTGGATCTTAAAAACTATACTACCGGGTCCTTCGATATTATCACATCATTTGAAGTTATAGAACACCTTAGCCATCCTATGCAAGAATTGCATAATTTTAATTTATTGCTCCGCAAGAATGGACTTCTATATCTCACAACACCAAATTTCAATTCATTCTCCAGAAAGGTTCAGGGAAAAAATTGGAGTGTAATAAGTTACCCGGATCATTTAAGTTATTTTACTCCAGCAACAATTAATACTGCACTAAATCTATCTGGCTTTAAGAAGTTGGAAATAATAACAACCGGAATAAGTATTGCCCGAACACAACAAGCTCTATTTAAGAAGCGAACTCTTATACAGGAAAATCCGGAACCGAAACAGAACATGCCAGTTGATGCAATATGGCAAGAACGAATTGAAGGTAATGTGCTTTTAAAAATCGCCAAAGGAATTATAAATAGATTGCTTAGCCTGAGTAATTCAGGAGATGGTATCAAGGCCCTATACACCAAAATATAATTAAGACGAAAGCAATTAAAATGCCCTACCTGAGCATCAGCATTATAATTCCTTCATTTAATCAGGGGCAATACCTTGAAGAATGTTTGACGTCCATTCTTTCTCAAAATTACCCTGCACTGGAAGTAATAGTTATTGACGGAGGAAGTACTGACCAGAGTGTTCAAATAATAGAAAAATTTCAGGACAAAATTACCTACTGGATCAGTGAAAAAGACGAAGGACAAAGTCATGCCATCAATAAAGGAATGGAACATGCCACCGGTGAGATCATTTCCTGGCTATGCAGTGATGATATGTATGTTGCGGGATCTTTATTTGAAGTAAACAGAATTTTTCAGACGCAACCTGTAACAACAGGAGTGGTTTATGGAAAAAGCGAGTTATTCAAAAACGAAAAAAATATTCGAATAGAGGCAGCATCCGGGGAGATGAACATTGAGCGTGTTCTTTCCGGGATGTCCTTTCCCCAACCCTCCTCCTTTTTCCGCATGCCATTGCTGAAGGTCACAGGAAAACTCAATACTGAACTTCACTTCGGAATGGATTATGATTTGTTTAGCCGACTTAGTATGTGTTGCGATTTTATAGGTGTCGATTTTTGTTTTTCCCGATATCGTATCCACGATCAGAGTAAAACGATCATTTCAACTTCAAAATTTATTGGAGACTGGATTATTATTTTTAACAGCATCTGCGAAGGCCTCAGACTGAATACTGCATTGAGTACATTGGAAAAACTTAATATCAGGGTCAAGAGTCATCCGAATATTCTAAAATTTTTTTCCAAAATATCCACTTCTGCTCAGTTGAATGAGGAGCGATTGATTTATTATTTTCTATCTAATGTAATCCGCTATGATTATGAAAGTGCGAGGTTCGACAGAGCCCGTGAAGTGGCTAACGAACTTGCAACTCACTATTCTAAGTATCTATTGGTTGATTCTCCCATTCGTCAAATAGTAAATCGTGCCAGATTTGTCCCACCTCTATTTCTTCAACTGGCAAGACAGGTAACCAGGAGCAGGTACTTCTCTTAGCATCATTTCAATATGCAAGCATTACAAACCTGCGCTTGCTAAAATCAAAAGTACTCCGTGAACATTACGGAGATTTTACAATTTCTGCTCAGGAGGGAGAACTAACTTTTTTGATTCCTTATACGCATGATAAATGATAAACAGGCTGGCTACATAAAATGGAATTGCCGGAATCTTATAACGAACCAGACTACCAAAATTGGATGTAGTCAATCCAACAGAAAATGAAAAGAACAAACTAAAGAACACGCTGAAGAAAAGAATATGATGCTTAAACATCAAAAGGAATACATTATAAACCCTCATTTTAATCAGAAGATAAATGGTGATGATCAACAAAACCAAATTTTCCAACGCAGAGACAATCATTCCCGGATTATATGCTTCCCATATATAAGGCCTGAATAATGCAGCATTTATAGCAACAGGAGCCTTTCCTAAAATGCTCGGAACGCTGGAGTCAAAATCACCTATATCAAAAGATGATCCCTGATAATAATCCTGTTTTAAGTCCTGCTGTGTGACGATGGCTTTGTCCAGAACATTACCAATCTGATATTCACCTAGTGTATTTCCCATCAACCTCAACATCATATATCCGGATATAACAGCAATAAAAAGGAGAGCAGGAGTAATTGAAATCCGTACTAAGGGATTAGAGAGCCTTGACAGGCGAAATCCAACAAGCCACAATATACTTCCGGGTAATACGGCAAAAAATATGTATGGTTTAATGAAAATCATCAAAGCAGAACTGATGATGACGTAAAATATATTTAACTTAATATGCGTACGGATTTTCAACAAATGATGTAGCGAGGCAGTAAAACCTGCAATGGCAGCGAAGGTAATTGAGTCTTTCAACAAACCAGAACCCCAGAAAACAACAGAAGGCATAAACAGAACTGATAAAGCAAACTCCTTCTCTAATTTAGGAAATTCATAAAGGAACATTTTATATAATCGCCATATTGGAAAAAAGCATATGAAAGAAAGCAGCATTGTCTGGCCTATAAAACTGTTAAAGCTTAAAAATGCCAGTGGCCATGCCAATTTATCGACAACAATGGCTTTCGGATCGTACGCGTAAATCGGCCAACCCGTATCATAGTCGAATGAAAACCATGTTT
The DNA here is from genome assembly GCA_964355885.1 of uncultured Flavobacteriales bacterium. Classification (GTDB taxonomy): domain Bacteria; phylum Bacteroidota; class Bacteroidia; order AKYH767-A; family 2013-40CM-41-45; genus QQVM01. The sequence goes on along the minus strand of CAYHFJ010000115.1, from coordinate 4,203 downwards.
CATAATCGAGAGGAAGGAAAGTAAATCTTATTGCTTGCCATGGATTCTTCAAAAACAGCTTACTTACAGAAAGACAATCCGTGTAATAATTTATTGTGTCACCACCTCCATAATAAAACACGTAAACAAGACAAATAGCAATTGAACCAAGCATCTTGACCATCAAGCCACTCATAAAATACTTATAATAAGGCTCTTTAACAATATGCTTTGCTCTTATGGAATGAGCCACGAAAAAGAAGACCACGAGATAAAAGGGAGGAATAACTAAGTCAATAAAAGAGAGGTAGTCCACAAGCCTGATTTTGTGAAACAAATATAACAAGATTTGACAGATGCGAGCCTAATTTAAAGCTAAGGTCAGTGATCTGATGTCCGGTCAATTCAGGTAAGTTCAATTTTAATACCTTGGCAGTCTAATAAATGGCTTTCAGGCTGGATAACACTAATTATAACAATCCTCCATAATCTAATAATGCTCTTGAAAAAATTACGATTATTGTAATGCCTTATTGAAGAGATTATTAAGATGCGAAATCGGGTAAGCACCATGATAAGATAAACGACATTGAATCAGTGGTAAACAGAGCCTTAAGTTATGAGTGAAAAAATATTGTCTCCCTTTTTTAGTATCGTTATCCCGACCTATAACCGGAAAGCAACTATCAAAAATACCATTGAGAGTATTTTGCAACAATCCTTCAAAGATTATGAAATCTTAGTTATAGATGATGGGAGTACAGACGGAACATTTGAGTCCCTGACTGACTATTATTCGGTTAACCCAGCAATAAAAATCATTCACCAGGAGAACAAAGAAAGAGGTGCTGCAAGAAACAATGGCTTTCAACATGCGCAAGGAGTATATGTAATCTTCCTTGATTCCGATGACCTGCTTTTATCCGGACACCTGAAAGCACTTTCAGAAAAAATAGAGGAACAAAAAAAACCGGATTTTATTTGTACAAAGTATGAACTATACCGGAATGGGAAAACCTATTCATCAGATATACAACACTTACAAGAAGGCTTCCACGATTACAAATTATTTTTGACAGGCAATCCGCTAGCCTGTAACATCTGCGTAAGGAGAGGCAATAAAAACCTACATCTTTTTGAAGAGGACAGAAGTTATTCAATTAAGGAAGATTGGATGTTTATGTTACAAAATTTAAGAAACAATAAATTCTACCTTATAGATAAGGTTACCATTCGTATGGAAGATCATGATGATCGTTCCATGCGGTCTGATAACAACTTAATTATTGAGCATACATTCAATGCACTGGACTGGATATTGAAAAAGATTCCTCTTGACGATCATGAAAAAAAGATTCTGGAAGCTCATGCCAACTACTTCTGCAGTATTCATAGTTACATTGATAATAAACGGAGAAAAGCTTTGAAATTTCTACTAAGATCATTTAGGTTAAATGGCTTACAAAAGAAATACTTAGTGCTGTTGGCCAAATTAAGTGTTGGTAAAAACATAGCAGACATCATTAAAAGAAAAGTAAATTGATCCGAAAAAAGAACATACTGATACTTACTTATTGGAGCCTGAAAGATGCACTCATTCAGGCCTATACTATACCTTATTTGCGTATAATATATAGTCATATACCTCCGGGTAGCAGAATCTACCTCATTACCTTTGAACAACAGAAACAGAAATTACCTGCCAATGAAATAGCACAAATAAAACAGAGGCTTCGAATGCAAGGAATCCGTTTAATTACTTTACGTTATTCCAAGTTTAGTGTTTTTTCAATCTTCAAGTGGGTGTATTATCTTTTTTATCTGGTAAGCATAATTATTATCAGAAGAGTAAACTTCATTCATGCATGGTGCACACCGGCAGGATCGATTGCCTACATTCTGTCAAAAATCACAGGTAGAAAACTCATTATTGACAGCTATGAACCTCATGCCGACGCTATGGTTGAAAACACAACATGGAAGGAAAATAGTTTACAATTCCGGATTTTGTTCTACTTTGAAAAACAACTGACAAAACATGCAAGTATAATTATCAGTGCTACACATTCGATGGTTAACTATGCAAAAAAAAGATATGGAGTAAGTATTCCACGTTTTTTTGTAAAACCGGCATGTGTAGATCAGTCATTCTTTGCCCCAAAAAAGAGAAAGAATGAAGAACTACTCAATCAGCTGAAACTGAAAGATAAAATCGTTTGCGTTTATGCCGGCAAATTTGGAGGCATTTATCTCTCTGAGGAAGTTTTTGATTTCTTTAAAGTAGCTGAAGAATTCTGGGGAGATAAATTTCGTTGTCTGATACTAACAAGTCATCCCCAAGACCAACTGCTCCAATTGGCAAAATCATCAGGCTTTGATTCAAAAAAGATGCTGGTTCGATTTGTCCCTCATGAAATCGTTGCTGAATATATGGGACTCGGAGATTTTGCAATTACTCCTGTTAAACCCATCCCTTCAAAACGCTATTGCACTCCCATTAAAGATGGAGAATACTGGGCTTTAGGGCTGCCTGTTGTCATCACGAAAAATATCTCTGATGATTCTGACATTATCCGTGAAAATAATATCGGCGCTGTATTGGAAAATCTCAGCCCTGCTGAATATAAAAATGCATGTATTAAAATAGACAAACTTCTTAGTGAAACCAATACTAATGAACTTCAGGATAAAATACGGGATATTGCGTACAAATACCGAAGTTATTCAATTGCGGAATCAATTTACAAGAAAATCTATGGTGACACTGAAGAGATTTAAAGATTAATATTAGCTGCAGAGTAGCATAATACAATACATATCTGTTTGAAATGAGTAACGAAAAAAAAATACTTTACCTGACTTATGACGGGCTGTCTGATCCTTTAGGGCAGAGCCAGATATTAACGTACTTATCCGGGTTGAGCAAACTTGGACACAAAATTACTATTGTCAGTTCTGAGAAGAAGGGTAACGAATTACTTATCGCGAAAATTCAACAAGATCTGCAGGAAAAGGGAATTGAATGGATTAATATTTCCTATACAAAAAGTCCACTCATCTTGTCCACAATGTATGATGTATTCAAAATGGAATTGGCCTGTATAAAATTGTGCAAAAAGGACAAATTTGACATCGTCCATTGCCGAAGTTATATCACCTCACTCATTGGATTAATCTTAAAAAGAAAATTTGGTCTCCGCTTTATTTTTGACATGCGTGGATTTTATGCCGACGAAAGAATTGATGGTGGAATGTGGAATCAGTCATCTATTATTTACAGGTTTATCTATCGATTCTTTAAAAATCGTGAAGCAAACTTTTTAAAAAAAGCTGACTATTCAATTTGTCTAACTGAGGACGCGAGAAGGGAGATCCATTCCTGGAAAAGCATAGAGGGTCAACCACTACCTATTCAGGTCATTCCTTGTTGTGCCGATACTGTATTATTTGATTATAACCGTATTGATCCGACACAAAAAGAAAAGTATAAAAAGGAATTAAAAATCAATGACTCTGATATTGTCGTTTCTTATGTGGGAGCCGTTGGAACCTGGTATATGCTGGAAGAAATGCTTGACTTTTTTATGCGCCTGCTTTTGAAATATCCAACTGCCAGATTTCTTTTTATCACACACGAAGACCCGCGATCCATACTGAAGAAAGCACTGGCGAGAAATATTCCAACGGAAAATATTTCCATCAGAAAAGCTCTGCATAATGAAGTACCCGGTCTGCTGGCATTGTCTCACCTGTCCTTGTTTTTTATAAAGCCTGTCTATTCAAAAAAAGCCAGTTCTCCCGCTAAACAAGGTGAAATAATGAGTATGGGTATACCGATAATATGCAATTCTAATATTGGTGATATTGACCAGATAATAAAAGATTCAAATGCAGGAGCAATCGTCAGGTCTTTTACCAACGAAGATTATGATTTTGTTATTTCAAGAATACCTTCACTGTTGGAACTTCCTAAAGAAAAGATCCGAAAAGCAGCCATTGATATTTTTTCACTTGAAAAAGGTATAAAAAAGTATAATGAAATTTACCAAGGTCTCTGAGAGCTCAATGGTTTATACCAAACTCAAGCAGGTTTCCGAAATATAAAATCATGAAACCTGTATGATATTTGATTATACTTCGAATGGGGAGTTTTTGTGAATTTTAATTAATCAAAATAAATTGATTTGTAATTATTGTTTGAATTATTAATCAAAAGAAACCATC
>CAYHFJ010000114.1:0-10372 GCA_964355885.1 uncultured Flavobacteriales bacterium | reverse complement strand
TGAGCCGGTTACTTTTGATGCCGAAGTATATAACAACAGTTATGAGTTGATCAACGATCCTGATGTAAAGCTGACTATTACAAATCAGGAAAAGAAAATTTTTCCATACATATTTTCGAAGTCAGATCGTGCATATCATCTCAATGCAGGTTTCTTACCTGCAGGAGAATATCTGTATAAGGCAACAGTTAATGCAGGTGATCAGGTATTCACCAATGAAGGCAGCTTCAGCGTCAGCACACTTCATGTGGAGCAATCAGAGACTGTCGCTGATCATCAATTACTCAATACTTTGTCGGTGAATTCAGGTGCAAAAATGTATTATCCGCGCGCTCTTGAAGACTTGCAGAAGGACTTGTTAGAAAGGGACGACCTGAAAACAATTTCCTATTCTCATTACCAAATGCAGGATCTTGTTAATCTAAAGCTGGTCTTTTTTATTCTTCTTGCTCTCCTAAGCATAGAGTGGTATCTCCGTAAACGTTCCGGTTCATACTAAGCAATCCTCTTATTCATGCTTAATCTTTTAATCTTTGGAATATTATATAGCCCGGAGTCCACTTTATTGAGTATAATCTCTAATATTCTCATCCACCTCTCCCTAAGCGATTATCTGCTTTGATGAAAGTTTGAAAAAAAACGCGATAATTCAACTGCCGGATTTAATTTTTTTCCATTGACAAGATTTTCCGCGAATTCATTTGCAAAATAAGGCCCAAGCAAAACTCCCTTCGTTCCAAGTCCATTAAAGATGTACATGTTTTTAGTTTCCGGGTGTTCACCGATAAACGGTCGTCTGTCCTTTATAGTGGGACGTATGGCAGATTTGTGATCGATAAGTTCAAATGGTACTGAAATTATTTCATGGAGCTTTGTAAGCAACTCCTGCTTACCTGTTTCTGAAGGTAATTCATCTTCGTACTCCCAATTATAAGTTGATCCTGCACGAAACAGGTGATTCCCCAGCGGAATCAAAAATAAACCTTTTAGAAGAATGTAATTCTCCGGCAGATCTGAAGTCCTTATTGTAAGGATCTCACCTTTTGATGGGAGAAAGGGTATCCAGTTCCATAGCGGATTCCTGATCGCGTCTGATCCTTCACAAAAAATAATTTTGCCTGCAAGTATGTGCTCATACCTGATCCCTCCATCAATTACTTCGAGTTTCTCAGGTAAAAACTTCTGTGACTGTAGTATATTCAACTTTGAAAAATACTGTAGTGAACATTCTAGGTATCTCGCTATATCCATCCAGCCTGCACCTGATAAAGCGATCATTTTAAAAAAACTTTTTAGTTTGTTCCTATATAACTCTGATTCAGGTGGCTTCGATAAGAAATGATTGATACCGGGATCATCCATGCGTTCTGACCAGACATTGAATTCATGCGCGGAAGATATTATCTCAATCAGGTCTTTAGGAAAGAAAAAGTTAGCGTTTAATAATTTTTCCTGATGGGAATAAAACTCATTTGCAAAAGAGTAGAGGGATTCAACCATCCAGCTCTTCACAATCCTTCGCCCAGTGACTGAATGAAATAAACCTGCCGCCACTCTGGATGAAGTGTAAGGACGGTATTCATCCATTAAAATTACTGATTTGTTATGCTTCAGCAGAAAATGACCAAGGAGCGTCCCTGCCAGACCCTGACCTATGATAAGGAAATCTGTTTTAGTGGTTGAACTCATGGTTTCTTTCCGGCATAAGTGACAAATGCAATTTTGTTGCCATCTTCATTAACAGTTATTCTGTAAAATGGACCCATTGAATTTTGGTAATCCATGGCAAGAATCCAATTGTGCTCCACTTTTTCATTCCACAAAAATAATTTTCCCTCAGAGCCCATAATGAGAGATCCATCAGGTAAAGGAGAAAAGTCTTCACTGCCTTTTATTGCAGGGGAGATTGAATTGATTTTGAAATCAGAAATCCGGAGGCTGGAGATCATCCATTTGGTTGAATCTGATTTATCAAGAAACAACAATGACTTATTATCCGCGGATAATTTGAGACATCTGCCAATGTTGAATGCAATAAATGTTTTTAAATGGGAACGTATATCCAACAATTGCAAAGAAAATTTTTCACCCACCAGAAACATCGCCAGTAGTGAGTCATTTAACCAACAATAATATCCAATGGAATCAGTACCCGGAATAAAAGTGGTTTCTGAAGGATTGGATGGATTGAATGTATAAAATCGTTGAGCCGAATCCAGGTCAACTCGAACTGTAGATATTTTTGATTTGTCTGGAGTGTAGGAAGGTGAATATTCGCTTTCCGGACTGCTTGTCAATAGACGGACTGATTTTGCCTTAAAGCTGTATTCTGCCACATCCGATTGAAGGGAATCAGAGACCTGAACAAATAGAAGTGATTTTTTGTCAGGACTAAAGGAGGGCTGATTATCATAACCTACCCGACTTGTGATATTTTCGGCTTCTCCAAAAATCCATTTACTATTCTCATACTTCATTTCAGCCATGTAAATTTCGGTATCCGGTAATTGTCCAAAAGTACTATAGGTCGAAAAATAAAATAATGACAGCAATGTCAGGAGCAGGTATTTTACAGGGAGCATTTTAATCAGTATTTAAAGTTTGTATTCAACATCGCCATATTTTTGTTTCCTGAGAGAAACATCGACATCCAGACTGTCAATTTCGGAGCTAACTAAGTTTACAATACTGCTGTAACCCCGGATACGCATAGAATGAGAACCGTTCAGTTCAAGAACCTTGACAGAATCCAATCGACCCTTAAATCCAATATCCCGATCGATAGTCTGTTTATACATTCCTCTTTTAAGCATGAGTTTGTATAGTGGTTTTGTCTCATTTTCTTTGATTACATTCTGAGCCTCAAGGTAGTATTTCCCTGTAAGAGGAAATTTTGGGCCGAATGAATCTGAGTAATTCAAAGTCAGAAGAAAATTCACCAGCATAGAAGGAGAAAAAATGAATAGGGGTAAGGTGAGTGCAAAGAGACTGAAATAGATTTTAATAATTAAAGGAAACTTTGAACGGATATATAGACCACTTATAAGGATTCCGGAACAGATATAGGCAAGAAAAAAATAGTTTGGTGCCTTTGCATCCTCGCTAAGCACCAGGGAGGCAAGAAAGGAAAATAGAAGCATGGTATGCATTAACCCGAAGAATATAATTCTTTGTTTCCGAATATTTTTTCCGACCGCCAGTAGCATAAGTGCTATACTTACAGAAACTAAAAAGCTGATGATTGCAATATAGAATGACATGATTTCTAAAAATAAACCGTTTAGTGGATGTCAAATCTACGGAAGAACCGGGAGAAAATGAGCAATTAATTGAATTTAGTGCCCCCGAAAGAAGTTATAAGAAGCGTCATTTATGCTTCTGCATTTTCGATAAGCCTGAAGCCCTTACCATGGATGTTGATGATGTCTATGGATGGATCCTGCTTAAGGTACTTTCTAAGTTTTGTGATAAACACGTCCATACTCCTTGCATTAAAGTAATTATCCTCTCCCCATATTTCTTTTAATGCTTTTTGCCTTGGAAGCAGTTCGTTTTTATAGATACATAAAAGCTGCAACAAATCAGCCTCTTTAGGCGACAGTTTCTGATTCTCATCATTCGACTTAATAATACGGTGATCGTGGTTGAAGTGAAACTGTCCTATTTTAAATTCTTTTTGGGTAGTGTCGCGGCTGCGATCTGAACTTCTTTTTATTATTGCCTTCAGTTTGTATAAAAGTACTTCTGAGTCAAAAGGCTTGGTTATATAATCATCCGCCCCGGATTGAAAGCCTGCAAGCATATCCTCCTTCATGGTTTTTGCCGTAAGGAAAATGATTGGCACTTGCTGATCCTTCTCGCGAATCTCCTTTGCAAGAGTAAAGCCATCTTTTCTTGGCATCATTACATCAAGAATGCAAATATCATATTTACCGGTAATGAATTGATCGTAGCCGGCATAACCATCTGTGCTAAGATTAACATAATAATCATTTAACTCTAGATAATTCTTAAGCACGGACCCGAAATTCGGATCATCTTCGACCAGTAAAATTTTATTTTTCGCTTCCATTGGCTGGTGTTTTTTAAGTTTTAATTAGAAGGGAGAAAGAATTCAAAAGTGCTTCCTCGATCAGGTTCGCTTTCAACATAGATCCATCCATTGTGGTGATCTATCACAGCTTTAACATAACTGAGCCCGAGCCCAAATCCCTTAACATCGTGAATATTACCTGTACTTACCCGAAAAAACTTCTCGAATATCCTTTTTTGTGTTTCCTGGGTCATTCCAATTCCTTCATCACGGACTTTAACGAGAATTCCCAAGTCATTATTCTCTGTGCTGATATAAATTGTTGGTTTTTGTGTAGAGTATTTATTTGCATTATCGACAAGATTAAAGATCACATTTGAAAGATGGATTGGATCTCCGGTAATAATGGGTAGTTGGGCCTTCAGATCAAGGTGGATTTTCCCGTTCCTGCTTTCAACCTGAATAGCGATTAATTCAACCGCCTTTTGAATCACCAGATGAAGATTCACTGCCTCGCGTTGTATGCTGAACTCTCCCTTATCCATCTGCGCCATCTGCAAAACATTTTCTACCTGAGCATTCATTCGTTTGTTTTCTTCCTTAATTATACGACTGAAATAATTTAACTTTTCAGGATTCGAAGACACGCGGGGATCCCTTATTGAATCTACTGCAAGAGAGATAGTGGCAATCGGGGTTTTAAATTCATGGGTCATGTTATTGATGAAGTCACTTTTTATATCGGATAATTTTTTTTGTCTGATAATTACGTTTATAGTATATGCAAAAGTTAAAACAATAATTAGTGTAAAAATGATTGAACCGGTTAGCATTAACCAGATCGAGGCAAGCACAAATTTGATACTGCTTGGAAACCTCAGAAGTAAAAAGTCAGGCTTGGAAACAATATCATTGGGGAAAAGCAACAGTTTGAATTTAGATTCAAGAAGATCTTCGGGGTGTTGCGATACATTTGAAAAAACCAGACTGCTGCTATCGCCTTTCCATACGCCGAATTCATAATCAAGGTGTATACCCCGTTTGACTAGTTCCTGCCTGATGATAGTATCAAGCTTATTTGCATTTACACGCTTCCTTACATTGTCCTCCGGCTTGGCAAATTCAATCGCCATACGTTGCATGACCTCATTGAGTTTTTCCATCCGAGCCTTGATCTTCTGCTCATTCTGTCTGATGATAACTTCTGCAGAGTCACCATAAAATCGCATAATCTGAGAGGACCGGATGGTATTCTTTGATAAAGAATCCTGATGAAAGTAGTTTCTTCGCTGTACCCGTAGAAAGGATTGCTTGCTTCCTGGTGTGTGGAATTCTATGTTGATATCCGCATTATCCAAGTCAGACCAAAATGGAGAGCGGGGAATAAAACTAACGGAAGGCACTTCATAAATCGTGTCGGTGAACATTTGATTTTCCGGAATTCCTGTATCCCTGATCATCATACGACTGATTTGAGCAGGGTCAATGTCAAAAATCCGTTCATGAAGCATGTTCATAGCCTCGTTTGTTTCAATTCTGTCGACAATGGCATTCATAGCCTGATTGACGGTTTGCTCAAAATGCTGCTCCCTCAGTCGTATATCGTGCATAATCCAATATACCTGAAGGCTTATGATCCCCATCAAAGCAATTGTCATCAAAGTAATAATCCAACGAAAATTCCGCTTCTTCATTCAACGTAAATGTACGTCGCATTAACATTTGAATTTGGAATTTAACCAAACATTAACAGAGATTCTCTCTGGTTTAACCTCATAAATGTGGGGAATCAGTAAATCAAGGATGGCGGATTCTTTAGGCTTTAGGGAAATTAGCCATCTCCGTAAGCTTTTGAGCCTGCATCAAATGCCGCTCTTCATGTCCGGTCAACACTTCTAGGCAGTCTGATAAAGGAAGCGTTATCAAAGGTGAAACGGGAGAACTGATAATTATATCATCCCATGGAAAAGAGGATAATTCCCTTACTTTATTCAATAAGATTTCCTGATGATTTAGAAATGCCTTTACAATATCATCAGTCACATTAATTTTACGGGGAAGAAATATGGGAGGTGATTTGAACTTTCGACGACTGCTCTTACCAAGTGTTTTTACCATGTTTTTTCCTATTGACCGACTAAATGGATTTCGCTTTTCCCAAAATGTCGGTTGATAGCTTATCCGAAGTTTATCCAGAGCAGGGAAATAGGTTTCGTTGGAGGTGATAAGATGCTGAAGACATTCTCTGATACTCCATTTCTCCGGATTTGGTTTCCAGCTTAGTTGATCAGGCAGTAACACTTCAAAAGAATCGGTAACTTCCTTGTTAACTTGTTGAAGTCGCTCAATTACTTCTGTGGGATTGAAAACTGTTCGCATCTTTGTTTTATAATTGGGAAATACAGCTTATAATTTGAGTGATTTTAATAAATCCAGATCAATTTTCTGCTTTAAATCAAAGTCCAGTTTTTTGTACCAGAGGTGTTTTCTTAACCTGATAAATCCTCGTACTCTTAACTCTCTTGAGGAATTGCCAAAAAGAATGTCAAGTCCGGACGGGATCATGTCATTGAGATTTTCAGTATCAAAATTCAGAATAAATGGAATAGAACTTTCTGAATTGGCCGGAATGTATATGGATTGTGCAAGACTTGCATTACCAAGAGATTTTTCAAGAAGTTGAAAATTTGCTTCAGCTCCTCTTAACCTGAGGCCTGATGAATTTGGGTTCCGGATCAGAATTTCAAATCCTGATTTCGAAGGAACACTACTCAGATTGAGATTGACTTTTTCAACTTTTACAAACTCAACGGACTTATAGCTGATACAAGAACTGAAGAGTGAAAGTATTACTAAAAAAAGGAGGTTTATAAGTGGACGAACTTGCATAATTTATTAAACATTATCGGAATGAGGAGTTCCATATTTTAAGATTGTTGCAAAGTAAGTTTTATAGACGGAACTATGAATTTACTGACAAGACTATGACATTTTCAGTGTTCAATACTTCATTTTTATGGAATATACAGGGAATGCTCCGGCCTGCTTTTTTCTCTTTGAAATTCAGTCGCTTTTTGGTAAATTTGTTAAAACATTAACCGAAACCACATGAAATTTATTAAGTTACTCTTTATCCTCTTGGGGATGAGTGCATGGAATTTGCAGGCAACTGATATCACCGGAGGAAAGGACCCATTTGAGAAGAGGTATATTATGGAATCTAAAATCGTACCCGATCAAAAAATTCAAAAAAATTTCAGACAGTCGGAAGCATGGAAATCTTTCCAACAGAAAAACGGAAACTGGTACGTTTCATTTGATGAAAGAAATGGAATGCCTCATCGTGCCAGTGGGAAACCAATTCCGACAGCAGGTAACAATCCGGTTGATGCCGCACTTTTCTTTGTGAATAACGAGCTTGGGGATTTTAAGGTTCCTCTGCAGGATTTAAAATTTCAAACTGAAAATTTTTCAGGCAAATATTACAATGTGTTTTATACCCAACAATATCATGGGTTGGATATCCTTAACAGCAGAGTATTTATGAAGCTGACGCCCGATCTGAAAGTTTCGACTTTCGGCTTGGATATTTTCAAAATAAGTGGACTATCTATCGTTCCGGCAATTTCATCAGGAATGCTTGAAGCCTATGCTACAAAGGATTTAACTTTACGGATAGAAAAATTTTCACCCGCTATTTTAAAAATACTTCCTTTACCTGTAGCAGGAACTTATGAATTCAGACTTGTTTATGAATTAACGGTATCTACTACAGACGAAAACAAATTACCGGGAACTTATTACTCATTGATTGATGCAAATTCAGGGGAGTTACTTTATCGTCAGAACAGGGTTCGATTTGATCAAGCTGCGACTGCTGATATCGGCGTAATCGGAACGGTCTCTTTATATTCTCCTTTTCAGCCGACTCAAGTTGTTCCTTTGCGAAATTTAAAGGTTGAAGATGGTTCAACCATTCAATACACAGACAGTTTGGGTGAAGCGAGTATTACCGGAGTTGGTACTATTACCGGAACTTTTACACTTGCCGGTTTGTGGAGCAGGGTATTTACTGATGGAGGCTCCGTTTCTCCTATTACGTCATCTGTATTTAATCCCGGTCAGTCATTGGTCAGTTTTGACAGTGTGACGACTTTATCTCATGTATCCGGATATTACCATGTTAATATTGTGCATGATTTCATGAAAAGTTACTTCCCATCCTTTACAAATCTTGATTTTGCATTGCCTACTCAAATCGACCTGACCGGTGGATCCTGCAATGCCTTTTATGATGGAAGCAGCATCAATTTTTATGAGAGTAGTGGCGGATGTAACAGCATGGCTCAGATCGGTGATATTGTTTATCATGAATATGGACATGGGATCAACGATAAATTCTATCAGTGGCAGGGTGGAAGCTGGGACAATGGTGGAATGGGTGAGGGTTACGCCGATGTTTGGGGTTTTTCCATTACTCAAAATCCTATCCTTGGTCCCGGATATCGTACAAGCAGTTCTACAAGCTACATACGACGTTATGATACGAACAGGAAAGTCTATCCTCAGGACTTAACGGGTGAAGTTCATGATGATGGTGAGATCATTGCAGGAGCCTGGTATGACGTTTCAATGAATTTTGGGTCATGGGTTAATATGACAACACTCTTTGCGGAAACTTATTATGATCTTGTCACCGGACCCGATGGAAATGAAGGACAGATTTATACAGACATACTTCTTTCCGCACTTAATCATGATGATAATGATGGTGACTTGTCAAACGGAACACCTAACGCTCAGGACATTTTAGATGCTTTTGCATTGCATGGAATTTCCTTACTGAATAGTGTCGAAATCACACATGCTGAAGCAATAAGTGCTGCACGCTTGGCACCGATCACTATTGATGCAAGCATGGCTGCACAATATCCTTTTTACTCAATTGATATTATGTTGAATTATAAAACATCAGGAGGAGCCTGGACACAGATCCCTATGGTAAATACAGGCATGGGAACCTATTCAGCAACTATACCCGGACAAGCATCAGGAACGCTGATTTCGTATTATCTGGAGGCAATTGATGGAGGAGGAACAACTATCAGTACAAATCCGGAAGAGGCTGTCGGAACGGATATTAATATCCCGTATTTTATTCTTGTTGATTTTGAACAACAAGTCATTGAGGACTTTGATTTGAATCAATCAGCGGGTTGGCTGACATCATTGACAACAGATAATGCAACCTCAGGCTTTTGGCTTATTGATACACTTGTTTCCAGTTATACTTCAAGCAGTGAACTTTGTCAATCCGGTCTGCAGCATACTTTTGGTGGTGTGCAGTGTGCTTTAACAGGAAACGCCGCAGATTCAACACTTGGAGTTGGTAACAGTGATGTTGATGGAGGCAAAACCACACTTCAGACACCTCTGTTTGACATTAGCAGTTATAGCATTCCGCTTGTTTCATATTGGAGATGGTTTACCAATGATCAGGGAAGTTCCCCGAAAAATGATTTCTGGAGAACCTATATTTCTGAAGACGGAGTGAACTTTGTCGCGGTAGAAAATTTGAAGATCCCCGATCACAGATGGAGAAGATTCGCATTGAAAGTACACGATTACTTCCCGGGTGCTACAAGCGTCATGTTACGCTTTGTTGCCGAGGATGCAACTCCGGGCAGTATAATCGAAGCAGCCATTGATGATATAGAAATTCTTGATGTAGCGACGAATGTATCTGTAGAAGAAATTGATATCACTATCCCGGTCAGACTTTATCCAAATCCCGCCCACTCTGAAGTATCTCTTGATTTTCAATCAAACACCAATACAAAGGGTGAATTGAAAATAATTAATTCAATTGGTCAGGTAGTTTATCAGGAGTCAGGTATGTGGACAAAGGGAATAAATCAAATCCACATTGACACAAAACACTTCGCCAATGGTGTTTACCGTATACTTCTCAGCTCAGACAATAAATCGGCTAACGTTTCATTGTCCATTTTAAGAGACTAATACATTGTTTTAATTTTGGGGTTATGAAAAATCCTCATCCATAGTGGATGAGGATTTTTTTCCTGTCTTCCGCATTTTTTTAGTCTTAATAAAAATGGGGTTGGTTATTAGATTGTTAGGGTTAAAAAACCGCAAAAATGGGTGTCCCAGAGTTGATTCTTACCTTGATGCATGTTTGTTCGCAAGAAGCTAAACAAAAGTGGCGTTGTTAGTATCCAAGTGATAGATAAGTCAAAGGGTCGCTACAGATTGGTAAAAACAATATCTCAGCTTATGCCGGAATTTTTCATCTTGCTCTTTTAATTGCCACGAATGCAC
>CAYHFJ010000113.1:0-10614 GCA_964355885.1 uncultured Flavobacteriales bacterium | reverse complement strand
TTAAAGCCTGTTCGATTGCTCAATACCCATGCGCATATTGATCACATGCTGGGCAATAATTTTATTTCATCCCGCTATAAACTTGAACTTGAAATGCATGCCGCAGATGTTGAATTATTGCTGGGAGCCCCTGTGTACGGTCAATTATGGGGTATCAATCCTGAACCATCCCCTGCCCCTACCGTACTTTTAGAGGAAGGCGATCTTGTTACTTTCGGGACTTCTGAGTTGAAGGTTCTATACACCCCCGGACATAGCAAAGGGAGTATTAGTTTTTATTCGCGGAGTGATGGTTTCGCGATTGTTGGTGATGTTCTATTTAACCGCAGTATTGGCCGCACAGATCTTCCTGGAGGAAACCATCAGGAACTGATACAAAGCATCACGGAGAAATTGCTTCCTCTTGGTGATGAAGTAAAAATTTACTGTGGCCACGGACCTGCGACCAGCATTGGTTTTGAGAAGGGCAATAATCCGTTTTTACAGGAATGAGAGAAAATAAAATTTAGTTTATATTCCCAAAGTACTTCCGGTCCGGGCAGAGCATCCTTTACGAATACTCCAATCAAAATATTTTTTCGCTAATGGGATTGTCATTCCAATCAAATTCCCGAAAGTATGAACTGCTCTACCTCCTGTGAATTCCATCTCTGTTGAATGTTTTTCATTTTCATGACTTCATTCATAATGGCTTCCTGTTGCAATCCACTTTTTAATGCTTCCGAATAAGGAATGTGGCTGAAGGTAACCTGTGAATAAAGTGGAAGCCATTTCTTAGGGTGTTTTTTGTGAATATACCCTTCGATCTTCTTTCTTAATAAAAATTCGGGATGACCAACTTTATCGCGCATTTCGAAAAAATTCATGACAGCCAATTCAGCAATGGCATCGGAATTTGGTTTTCTTGAACGTTCAAACTCAGGAAGTATTTTTTTCCAATCATCATTATGTTTCTTCATCAGAGCATCCAGCACAGTACAATCTTCAAAACCACAATTCATTCCCTGTCCATAGAATGGAACAATGGCGTGGGCAGCATCGCCAATGAGACAAGCCTTGTCTTCAAGTGTCCATGGGAAACACTTTACAGTCACGAGTGCACTTGTCGGATTGCTGAAAAAATCTTCCAGTAAACCAGGCATAAGTGGTACGACATCCGGAAAAACACGTTGGAAGAAATTAAGACATTGTTTTTTATCTTTTATAGACTCAAAAGAATCCTTTCCCTTAAAAGGAAAAAATAAAGTACAGGTGAAACTACCATCCAGATTTGGAAGTGCAATGAGCATATAGCCACCTCTTGGCCAGATATGCAATGCATTTTTCTCGAGAAGGAATGAATTATTATGCCCGGCCGGTATTAACAATTCCTTATATCCATGGTCAAGATAACTTTGGGAATATTCGAAGCGTTCAGTATTTAGCTGCATATGTTGTCTGGCGACAGAAAATGCGCCATCGGCACCAAAAAGAAGATCCGTCTCCACACTTATGCTTGAGCTGTCAACCTGATTTTCAAACCAGGCAGATTTGTTTTTTAAATCAACGGCGATACATTTTTCATTGAACAGAATAGTTACACCATGCTCCTCCGCTTTGGTCATCATCTCCGCGTTAAGCACTCCCCTTGATGCAGCGTATATCGATTGTCCTTTTTCAGCATATGGCTGAAATGTTAAGGATTTATCCATGCCATGGATCATCCTTCCGTGCATAGGAATGGCAATCTTACGAACTGCTTTATCAATCCCCACACCCTGCAGACCTTTCCAACCACGATCACTAAGAGCAAGGTTAATTGATTTCCCGGCAGAAATTTCGGTCTTGCGCATATCAGGACGTCTCTCATAAATTGTAACATCGTATCCACGCTTTGCAAGGTAAATGGAAAGCAAGCTTCCAACCAATCCGGCTCCAAGAATTAATATTTCCTTTGTTTTAGACTTTGAACCGGAGGCATGTGCAAATTTTGTTTTAACAGAAACATTCTTTGCAGGAATGGTGGCAGTCTGTCGTTTGGGTCTTCCGGATATGTGAACTTCAGGTACCTTTTTAGTCCTGCCTTTTGATTTTGACTTCAGTTTTGAATCAACTCTTCCTTTAGCCTTTTTATTGTTTCTCATAAAATGTTTTCTTTCTTAATATTTTCAACATGTGCTTAAGTACATCCCTGCTATCTGGTGAGCATATTCAAATATTCACCAAATCTAAACACATCAGTAAATGAATTATACAATGGAACAGGAGCCGCACGCAGTACATCCGGCTCCCTCCAGTCTACAATGATACCTGCCTGCATTAATTTCTGATAAACTTCTTTGCCTTTATTATTGAGTATTAATGATAATTGACAACCTCTCTGAATCGGATCCGCAGGTGTTATAATCCCTATCGGGGCCTTCTTTCCATTTTTTGTATTCGCGTTATTGATATCCTGAATGATCATCTCAAGAAATCCGGTGAGCAGCTTAGTTTTTGCTTCGAGTCTCTTCATCCCTGCTTCTTGAAATATATCAAGAGATGCTTTCAACGCAGCCATTGAAAGTACAGGTGCATTACTTAATTGCCAGCCTCGAGCGCCTTTTGCCGGCTCAAATTGCCTCGGCATTTTGAAACGGGTTTCAGGATCATTGCCCCACCATCCGGCAAAACGTGGAAGAGAATTGTCTGCCGCAAATCGATCGTGTACAAAAATGCCGCTCACTCCACCCGGACTTGCATTCAGGTATTTGTAACTGCAGAAACAGGCGTAATCAACATTCCAATCATGCAACTGAAGAGGTACATTGCCTGCGGCGTGGGCAAGATTATAGCCTACTGTCGCTCCAACCTTATGGGCTGCCTTTGTAATTTTTTCGATCTCAAAAAACTGTCCTGTATAGTAATTCACTGCACCGAACATGACGGTGCACAAATTATCTTTATGTTCCTCAATGGTCTTTATTATATCCTCTGTCCTTAATGTGTGCTCACCGTCCCGTGCTTTCATGGCAATTAATGCGTCTTCAGGATCAAATCCATGAAATGATGCCTGCGATTGAAGCGCGTAGAGATCAGATGGGAAGAGATCGTATTCACATAATATTTTATATCGTGTTTTTGTGGGCCGGTAAAAAGACACCAACAATAAGTGCAAGTTCGTAGTGAGTGAATTCATTGAAACGACTTCCTCACTTTTTGCACCAAGAATGCTTGCGATCTGTTCTGTTAAAATATCCTGATAGGAGAACCAGGGGTTTCTTGCGTGAAAATGTCCTTCTACACCCCATGTTGCCCAATCTTCCAATTCCTTGACTACAATTTCCTGAGTTGACTTAGGTTGTAGTCCAAGAGAATTTCCTGTGAGATAGACTACATCTTTGCCATGCATCTGTGGAAAGTAAAAACGATCACGGAATTCGCGCAAAGGATCCTTTAGATCCATCTCTTTAGCAAAATCAATTGAATTTATATAATTCGTCATATCAGGGTAAAAATTCTTTTAATCCTGTAAATGTGCGGGATTTTTTTCAAATACTTTCGCAATGCTGGAGAGTTCGTAACTTTGCAACAGCCAGATTAATACAATTAACTAATTTCTGCGAAACTATCATGAAACGAACACAATCTGAAGCATTATATCAAAAAGCATTGACTTATTTTCCAGGGGGGGTAAACTCTCCAGTTCGCGCCTTTCGATCTGTAGGGGGAACGCCTCTGTTTATAGAAAAAGCTGACGGTTGTCAAGTATGGGATGCGGATGACAATAAATACATTGATTTCTGCGGTTCGTGGGGACCTTTGATCCTTGGTCATAATGCCAAATCAATTCGTGAAAGTGTAATACGGGCAGTTGAAAACGGAACATCTTTTGGTGCGCCAACCAGACAGGAAAACGAATTAGCTGAATTAATTTTACAGCACAATCCCTTTATAGAAAAAATTCGTTTCGTCAGTTCAGGAACTGAAGCGGTCATGTCTGTCATACGACTTGCCCGGGCAGTGAGTGGCAAAACGGTGATAATTAAATTTGAAGGCTGTTATCATGGTCATGTTGATTCCCTTTTGGTAAAGGCAGGCAGCGGTCTGAGTACATTTGGAATTTCTTCCTCTGCAGGTATTCCTGAGTCAGTTTCGGCAGATACGATTGTCTTACCACTGAATGACACCCGTGCGCTGGAAATCGCCATCTCTGATTACAAGGATGACATCGCGGCAATAATCATAGAACCGGTTCCAGCCAACAATGGTTTGCTGATACAGACGAAAGAGTATCTTCAATTTCTAAGGAAGATCACGAGTGAGAACAACATTCTGTTAATTTTTGACGAAGTAATTTCCGGTTTTCGAATCGGTTTCACAGGAGCGGCAGGGTATTATGGAATTCAACCTGATATAATCACTTATGGTAAGATCATAGGCGGGGGAATGCCGGTAGGGGCGTATGGCGCAAGCGTCGAGATTATGTCACGCATTTCACCGGATGGAGACGTATATCAAGGAGGCACTTTGAGCGGAAATCCTGTTGCTATGTCTGCTGGAATTGCTCAGCTCCGCGCATTATTACAGTCAGGTTTTTATGAGAACTTGGAGAAAAAAACACTGACATTCGTCAATTCGATTAATGAATTCGCGGTTTCAAAAAAATATCGCTTTAAAGTATTTTCCCTTGCTTCAATATTCTGGTTTACTTTCACCGATGCAGATCATGTACGTAGTTCATCAGAAATCGATCCGGTGAGCATGGATTATTTCCGTGTATTACACAGAGAATTACTTGAAAAATCTGTTTATCTGGGCCCTTCCGGTTATGAAGTAGGATTTATTTCAGCTGCCCATACTGAAAAGGATTTGCAGCAAGCAATTACTGCAATTTGCAGTGCGCTCGATACTGTATTTATGGAACTACCTGAAGGGATTGCCAAAGTTTAAAAAAGCCCATATCCCTTTTTTCTCTTCCTTCTTGTTGCGAACATTAATCTCATGAGCAAGTTGGATCAAGCCTTTGTATTTAAAACGAATTAGCCACTGAACAGCGGTTTTATTTCCTCGTGCAGCATCCACCAAGGCAATTAATTCCCGGTGACCTGATTTTATTAAAAACACCTTTGCATTATCGGTTCCGGAAAGCGCATCAACAGTAGCGGCTAGTGAACGATGTCCATTTTCCATCAGCCATTGGAAAGATTTTTCAATCCCATCATAGGCATTTATAAATTCAACCCATTCGCGGTAATTATTATCCAGCAACCATTGCCGGGATTCTTTATTGTCATCCCTCACCAGTTTAATTAATTCGGTGTACACCTCCGCCGGATATTCTTTCATGTCAATTTCAAAGATAAAAATACCAAAAGAAACTGAAGTATCATCAAGCCATCAACATAAAATTTGCAATAAAGATCTGAAGGCTTGTCTTCTGCAAACAGGATGATGAGCATTGTAATCACATAAGAAATGGTTAACAGGAATAAAGTAGCCGGGGAGATATAATCTCCGGAGTACAACAAAACCTGCAGAAGGATGCAAAATAACAAGGCAACAAAGCCTGAAAATTTTGCGACACGAATTCCATACTCAATGGGGACGGTGCGCAAACCTCTTGCCTTTTCTAAATCAATATCCCTGATTTCAAAAGGGATGCAAAGCGCGAAGATAAATAATGCGACAGAAAAAAATTCAACGATAAAAATAAACGGGTGAAGAATAAGACTTTCCTCGCTGAGCGAAACAGAGACAACCATCACTGCCCAACAAAACGAAATAATACCCAATTTAAAAAACAGAATTTCACGGATTCGTATTCTTTTACCCCTCCAGGGAAGAAGAGGAACCGAATAAAGGAAACTTAGTACAGAGACAGTGAAGATCAAAACTATTACTTTAATTGGAAGCAAAACTATTGATCCAATTGCTATCAGGACAAATACAACCAGAATTATTTTTTCAGAAATTGGTAAAGACAGATTGCTAATCGAAATTTTAATTGAAGTTAAGGAAGTAATGTCCAGTCTGCCAAACAAGTCATGAAAATTATAATAAATTACGGTGGCACTGAATACAAAAATGGCTGCCGGGGTCACACTAAATGGCAAGTGGTTAATCAGTCGACTTGTTTGAAACAGGAAAAAAGCACAAAATCCAATGAATATATTTCTGAAAACAAGGAATCGAAATAAATCAATAAGTTGAGACAAAGCATTCCGTTTTAGATGTCCGGAGATTAATAGTTCATTCAGATATACTGTGAGGATAAGAAATTAGTATTTCTAAATTAAATTATTAAAAGGTGAATGGCCTTTCTGGTCAGGGATTATTTTGTTGAAATCTTACAGCACTAATGGAGGTCAAATAACCAATTCCATCTCAATAAATAATAGGAAGTCCGACAACCAGAAGAACAAAGCCTGCCAGGCCACTCAGCATTGTATTGCGAATTTTTCTATCCCGTGCTTTGCGTTCGTAGCCTTCGCGATATTCATTATGTTCAAGAAGTTTCGGATCAGAGAATGAAATATTTTTCGGATGATTTTTCAGAGCGCATTCATATTCTTTCACCGCTTTATCATACTGATTTGCTGAAGCGTTGTAATCCGAAATTATCAGAGTATTAGTTTCTCCGGCAGCAGGCGGTACCGGTTTTGTTAATTTGTCAAGAGCCATTTTAGAGTTCTCCAGCTCATTCTGTCTTTTCAGTCTTTTGTTAAGATTTGGTGTAAATGAACCCATGATAGTTGCATACAAGGGTGGTCCGGCAAGCCCGTAAAAACCTAAAAAACCTGAAGCAATTCCTAGTCCAAATCCTATTCCCTTATTCAAGTTATTTTTATAATACCTGGTAGCATCCTGCTCCCCTTTAATAAATAAGCGCATCTGTTCCTGAGTAAACTCCAAAGGATCCAGAGAATCAGGCCGATAGATAATACGTTCAGTTCCATCCCGGTATTTAATGGCGAAGACTCTCTCCGGGTCCATAGTCCTTAGCCTGGATTTCTTCTTTTTCAAAGAACCTTCAGGGGTACCTTGAGAATCATATTCTTTAGTATAACCATCCGGAATCTTTCTATAGGCGATTCTATACTCCTGAAGGTCTGTATTCAGGACAGGAATCACCTTCCCATTTATCAATATCAATGTATCCTGAGCAAATGCCTGATGTGTTATAATAAAGAATGTGGACAGAAAAAGCAGCTTTCGAAACATACAGAAAGAATTTCGTTATGTTCCAAAACTACATAAAATCATTCATTTGAGAAGTAATAATAAATGTCTGATTAATGCTCTTATTAACAAGATCAATATTCGTTACATTTGCGGGCATAAAATTAAAAGAATATGTCATCCTCGAATTTCCGCTCCCGTCACATTGGTCCTAATGAAAACGAACTCAATCAAATGTTGAAGGAGATCGGTGTTTTATCTCTTGATCAATTGGTCGCAGAAACTGTTCCATCCGGTATCCGTTTGAAAAATGAGTTAAGCTGGCCGGCTCTTTCTGAGCAGGAATTTTTACAGGAATTACGTGAAATGGCCGGTAAGAATAAAATCTTCAAAAATTACATAGGTTTAGGGTATTATGGCACTCATGTTCCGGGTGTCATTCAAAGAAACATTCTGGAAAACCCGGGTTGGTATACTGCATATACTCCTTATCAGGCTGAAATTTCTCAGGGAAGGCTGGAAGCATTGCTGAATTTCCAGACAATGATAATGGATCTCACCGGTATGGAGCTTGCAAATGCTTCTTTGCTTGATGAAGGAACGGCAGCTGCCGAAGCTATGCACATGTTTTTTGCAGGTCGTTCCAAAGAAGCTTTCCAGAAAAATGTAAGGAAGTTATTTGTTTCTGATGATTGTTTCCCTCAAACTATTGATGTCTTAAAAACGCGCTCAGCTCCTATGGGGATAGAGCTTGTTATAGGCTCATCATCGGAGGTTCTGGACGGGACTTACTTCGGTGCCATCCTTCAATACCCTGGAAAAAATGGAGAAATAAAAAATTCCGGTGATTTTGTTTCTCAGGCTAAAAAATTCGATATTCAGGTGGCAGTTGCTACAGATCTTCTTGCTCTCATCATGCTCACTCCTCCGGGAGAATGGGGAGCTGATGTAGTTTTTGGAAATTCACAACGCTTTGGAGTTCCGTTTGGATATGGCGGTCCTCATGCGGCTTTTTTTGCGACAAAAGAAAATTACAAACGAGATATTCCCGGACGTATTATAGGCGTTTCAATCGATGCTCATGGAAACAGAGCATTGAGGATGGCATTGCAAACCCGGGAACAACATATTCGAAGAGATAAAGCTACTTCTAATATTTGTACAGCACAGGTTTTGCTGGCTGTAATGGCTGGAATGTATGCTGTTTATCACGGGCCTGAGGGATTGAAAGAAATTTCTGAACGTGTACACAATTTAGCAAAACGTGCTTCAGCAACTTTAACCAATCTTGGCTACAAGCAAGTGAATGATTCCTATTTCGACACGTTGAATATCGAGTGTGGAGAAATTACGGAGAAAATTTATCAGAGTGCTCTAGATCAAAAGATAAATGTGCGTCTCTCGGAGGCGAAGCATATCGCAATCAGTTTTGATGAGACGACAACGGAAAAGGATCTCCAACGACTTATGGAAATCTTTGCAAAGCAAAAAGCTGTTGCTTTAATAAGTATACCTGAAATTGTCAAAACGGAAGTCATTCAAAAAAGCAATCGGCGCATATCGGCATTTATGAGTCATCCGGTATTCAATACATACCACAGTGAGACGGAGATGTTGCGCTATATAACTTTTCTTGAAAAAAAGGATCTTTCCCTGAATCACTCCATGATCGCACTCGGCTCCTGCACGATGAAGTTAAATGCAACCACTGAGATGGTTCCCTTGAGCTGGCCTGAATGGAATTCTATTCATCCATTTTCTCCGGTAGATCAAGCCACGGGTTACAGGCAAATGTTGAGTGAATTGGAGGATTATCTATGTAAGATTACCGGGTTTGAAGCTGTTTCTTTGCAACCAAATTCAGGCGCGCAAGGTGAATACGCAGGCCTACTTGTGATCAGGGCTTACCATTCTTCGACAGGGCAGGGACATAGAAATATTGTTTTGATTCCTTCATCTGCCCATGGAACAAATCCTGCCAGTGCAGTGATGGCTGGAATGAAAGTGGTAGTTGTAAGATGCGATGACCACGGAAATGTTGACATAGCAGACCTCAGGCAAAAAGCGGAGGAGCATAAAGAAAACTTATCAGCATTAATGGTGACATACCCTTCCACTCATGGAGTTTTTGAAGAAGGTATTACGGAAATGACCCGTATCATTCATGATTCAGGCGGACAAGTCTATATGGATGGCGCGAATATGAATGCACAGGTTGGCTTAACGAATCCCGCAACAATCGGAGCGGATGTCTGCCATCTAAATCTTCATAAAACTTTCGCCATTCCTCATGGAGGAGGGGGTCCCGGTATGGGTCCGATCTGTGTGGCAAAACATCTCAAAAATTTTCTTCCATCACATTCGATTATAAAAACAGGTGGTTCAATTCCTGCGGTTTCCGCTGCTCCCTGGGGGAGTGCAAGTATTCTGTTGATATCTTACGCATATATCAGGCTTCTCGGAGGAGCCGGAGTTACTGATGCAACACGTTATGCAATTCTTAATGCCAACTATATTAAAGCCAGACTTGAGAATCATTACTCCATTCTTTATGTTGGAAGTCAGAACCGCGTAGCCCATGAAATGATCGCAGACTGCAGGATGTTTAAAAACACGGCAGGTATTGAAGTGGGGGATATTGGTAAGCGCTTGATGGACTATGGTTTTCATGCTCCAACCATGTCATTTCCTGTTCCCGGTACCATGATGATTGAGCCCACTGAAAGTGAATCCAAGCCGGAGCTTGATCGATTCTGTGATGCATTGATCTCTATTCGTAAAGAAATTGAGGAAATTGAAAGAGGTCAGAGTGATAAGAAAGATAATGTATTGCATAATGCACCTCATACTGTCCGTGAACTAACCGGTGATATTTGGGAGCATGCTTATTCCAGAAAGAAAGCGGCCTGGCCTCTACCCTACCTGTCTGACAATAAATTTTGGCCGGCTGTGGGTCGGGTTGATAATGCCTATGGCGACAGGAATCTGGTATGTGCCTGTCCTCCTATTGAATCCTATGTGGAAGAAACAGCCTGAGCTAATAATTATCAATAAAATCCTCAGGACTTGATAATTATGGTGAAAACCATTGAAGGATAAGGCTCTTCAGCCCAAAGGATGTCGTTGAAAACCTTATCAGGCTTGTCTTTGCACATATTTGGAATTAACCTACATTTGTGTCCCTGAAACAACCAAAACCATCAATAAATGAAAAATTCTACCCGTATTTTTATTTTGCTTGCCTTTGTACTGAGTTCGTACATAGTTTCAGCAACGAATCGCAACGACCATCAAGGTCAGGCCGACATTACACAAACCAAGTCATTCAGAACCACTCCTGTTCCGAATCACGTTTTGGCAGTTCCATTCTACTCCGAAGACTTCGCCGGTGGATTACCTGCAGATTGGCAGATTACAGATAATGCGGGTAACGGAGTAAACTGGCATTGGACTACAACCGGAATTTTTAACGTC
>CAYHFJ010000112.1:0-10649 GCA_964355885.1 uncultured Flavobacteriales bacterium | reverse complement strand
GAAATAGGCGAGGGGAGACGCTCCAGTCTGAATGCAGCGTTTTGCATAGCGCGAGCTTTGAAAGGATTGTCATCATGCAATTCAAGCAAGGAAGCAGCAAGTTTAAATGCCCTTGCTATTTCTTTGTTCGAAATTGTTTCCGTACCGACTTTCATATACTTGAAAATGTCTGATTAATACGTATGCGTCAAGCTTGGGATTCGCGACTTAATAAATATCTAACTCAAATGGAATCCTCGCCTGTATGCCATTATTCCGGACAATTCCTTTTAATCTTTCATAATACCGAAACTGATCGCCAAGTTCTCTTTTTGCAAAATATGTACCCGCTTCTGTGCTCAGATCTTCCATTATTTTTTCGATAAATTCCTTTTTTTGTGGTAACTGAATTACCCGGTATTTTTCAAGTCCGGCCATCCTTGCCGCTATTTCGAGGGCTGTATTTACTCCCCCAATAGCATCTACCAAACCCAATCGAAGAGCATCGGTTCCACTCCAGATTCTACCCTGACCGATACTGTCGACAAACTCTTTTGAAACGGAACGGCCTTCAGCAACATGGGTGATAAATGTCTCATAGACCTTTTCGATCTGTGACTGAATCATATCTTTTTCTTCCGCGCTCATTCTCCTTGTAATTGTTCCGATGTCCGCGTAACGAGCCGTCTTGACGGAATCAAAAGTGATCCCCAGTTTATTGTTGAACATTTTTTGCGCATTCACCAGCAGTCCGAAAACTCCGATAGATCCTGTCAAAGTATTAGGTTGTGCAAAGATTGAATCTGCAGCACAGGATATATAATATCCACCGGATGCTGCGTAATCACCCATAGATACGACTACAGGCTTAACTTTTTTGGCCAGCATCACTTCACGCCAGATTACGTCAGATGCAATGGCACTACCTCCTGGTGAATTTACTCTCAGGACAATCGCTTTTATACTGCTGTCTACTCTTGCCTTACGAATTGTTTCTGCCATGCGGTCGGAACCGATCTGATCATCATTTCCTTTGCCACTTACTATATCGCCAGCCGCGTAAATCAAGGCAATTTTATTCTTCGAAAATTCTTTTTCGCCTTTCACATATACTTTATTGTATTTTATCAGAGAGATAAACTGAGCGTTTTTATCATCCTTACTATCTGAAAGTGTATTTAGCTTATCCTGCAACTGATCAAAATAAGCCAGACTGTCAACCATTCCGATTTTGAGTGCGGCACTTGCGTCTCTTGTTGTAAATTCATCGGCCGCTTTTTGCAAAGTGGCAATGTCCAGATTTCGTTGAACTGAAATGTTATCCAGGAACGTATTCCAGAATGAATGTACCAGTGTACTGATTTGTTCCTTATTCTCAGGACTCATTTTGTCATTAACAAATGGTTCTATCGCGCTTTTAAATTTTCCATGGCGAATAACTTGAGGTTCAATCTCCAGTTTTTCGAGAGCGCCTTTGAAAAACATAAGTTCGGTGCGGAAGCCCTTGAAATCTATACTTCCTTCAGGATGTAAATAAATTTTATCGGCAACACTGGCCAGATAATATGCCCCTTGACTCATGTCTTCTCCATAGGCATAAATAAATTTATTGCTGAGTTTAAATTCAAGAAGCGCGTTACGAATCTCTTCGATAGTTGCCATACCGGCAGAAATGCTCGTCAGATTGAGGAATATACCTTTTATATTCTCATCGAATGCGGCCTTATCAATGTTTTTCAATATGTCATTTAAGCCAAGATTTTTATCGCTGCTGAAGTTGGAAAAATTAAATTCATCAAGAGGATTATTGGATGTTCGCTCCTCAATAGGTTTGTTTAGAGAAATTTCCAATACAGAATTTCTATTGATCTGCACCTTTTTATCCGTAGAAAAAGATGAGATCATCGCTGTCAGGATGAAAATACTGACCAGAAAAAATACAAATATGGCCATTAAAAATCCGGCCATGGAGGCGAACATAAATTTGAAGAATTGTTTCATGTGATTTTGTTTCGTTAAGAATGCCTACAAAGATAAAAGACTCCTTCAAATCTGTTTGCGCTATCCTCATATTTCCTTAGGTTTGACAAAAAAATTAATGAACCGCTTTGTCTTATCTCTTGGAACCAATATGGGCGACCGTATAGCTCACCTGAGTAGAGCAAAAAAGCTAATCTCGGAGGAAATTGGTGCTTTAACAGAGCATTCTTCCATTTATGAAACAGCCGCCTGGGGCATGGAGGATCAGCCGGCCTTCTATAATCAGGTAGTCAGTGGGTTTACAAAATCCGGAGCGGCTGAATTAATGAGGACTATCCTCATAATCGAGACAGAAATGGGGCGCCGGAGAATGCAGAAGTGGACTCCCCGAATCATTGATATTGACATATTGTTTTTTGAAAATGCAATCATCGAGGAAGCCGGATTGATTGTACCTCATCCAATGTTTCACATGAGGCGTTTTAACCTTGTTCCTTTAGTGGAGCTGATGCCTGAATGGATAGATCCACGGTCAGGTAAGAGTATGCAAACATTGCTCGATGAATTAACTGATGATCTGGAGGTGAGGAAGATCGCATGAATAAGAGATTAAAATATGATTATGTAGTTGTCGAAGGCAATATCGGCACCGGTAAAACTTCACTGGCAACCATGCTGGCAGAGGAGTATAATGCACGTATCATACTGGAGCGATTCGCGGACAATCCATTTCTTCCACGCTTCTACGAAAATCAAAGTCGTTACGCCTTTCCACTTGAGTTGTCTTTTCTTGCTGACCGATACCAGCAATTAATGGATCAGCTCTCAAATCAGGATCTTTTTCGGACCCAAACAGTGTCCGATTACATACTCAGCAAGTCCCTCATCTTTGCGGGAATTACACTTAAAGAGGAGGAGTTTAAATTATATCAAAGACTTTTTCATATCATGAATCCGCACCTTCCTAAGCCGGATCTTCTTGTTTACCTTCATAAAAGTGTGAGCAATCTTCAGGAAAATATCCGAAAGAGAGGAAGGGAATATGAACAGAATATAGAAAATGAATACCTGGGAAATCTGGAGGCCGGATATTGGGATTATTTTAAACAGCAGCAGGGATTACGCATTTTAGTTTTGGATACTAATAACGTTGATTTTGTATCAAATTCGAGTCATTATAAGAGCGTTCTTGAGTTGATTAACAGGGATTACAAGCCCGGTATTCATCGTTTTATTCTGGGTGAAAACCTGCAAGACCAATAGGGATAGGCTTTTCGACTTGTTTCATATTCTAATATGGTTATTTTTGCAACTAATCTAATTGATTATCGTAAATCTGGCATTATAAAAAATTACTATTTCTTGGATTTTTGCGTATTTCTGTGTAAATAACGGATCTGTTTCGTGATAACAGGAATTAGAAAAATGGGAAAGTGTCAATTTTATTAAAAGAACCTTTAAAGGTCTTCACCATGAGAATATCAATACGATTGTTAGTTTTTATTTTGCTTTTCTCAAGCACAAAAATGTTGCTTGCTCAAGATGCAAATACAACTTCCACTGAGACAAGTCAAAGTGCAAAAGTGAGCCTCAAAAGTGGCAATATGCCAAAGGCTAATAAGTTCAAAACCTGGGACATTGCTCTTCATGGCGGAATAATGGTTCCTAATACAGATATTACCACAACAGACTTCAATGCACCAAACCTTATCACACAAATCGGATATGGGTTGAGTGTATCAAAATTTCTTTCTCACTCTTTTGCATTGCAGGCATCTTTTTTGAGAGGAAAAATCAAAGGTGACGAAGAAGGCACAGGAAGTAATTCCAAATACAAATTTGAAACAGATATTGATTATGTTGCCAGTCTGAGAGCTTATTTTCAGTTTGGTAATGTATCATTCCTGAAACGTAATCCAAATATTGCATTTTATGGTTACCTTGGAGTAGGAGTGATGCACTTCTCTCCATCTGTATTCCGCGACGACTCAACAGTAGCAAGGAACTATTACGTACAGAATAATCTCATTGACAATTCTGTTGATTATACCAAGACAACAGAGCTTGTTTATCCTATTGGAGTAGGTATAAAGTATCGAATTGTGAGACCCCTTTCTTTACACCTTGAATACTCCCTTAACCTAAGCAATACAGACAAACTGGACGGATGGTATCGCTTACTTTCTGAGAATGATAATTTCACTTATATTAATTTAGGACTTACCTATCACATAGGATTTAAAGACAAGCCGATTCAGTGGGTAAATCCTATGCAAACTATCTATGCTGACCTGTATGATATGAAAGACAGGGTAGACCTGCTAAGTGGAGATAAGGATCTGGATGGCGTCGCGGATATGTTCGACCGGGAACCTGATACACCTGAAGGGGTGAAAGTTTATGGTGATGGTACTTCAATAGATGCTGATGGTGATGGTGTTCCTGACTGGAAAGACGTAGAGCCCTTCTCACCAAAAAGTTCTCAGGTTGATGCTTCCGGAAGAGAGATTGATTCTGACGGCGATGGCATCCCTGACAGTAGAGATATTGAACCAAACACTGCCAAAGGAAGTCTTGTTTCAAATCAGGGTGTGACAATTCCGACAGGTCCTGCTACAAAAGGTGGAGCTGCTTCTATCCTTGCAGCGAATGGGTATCTCCCATCAATCTTTTTTGATCTGAACAGTGCTGTGATATCCAAAAAATACGATGAAACGCTTGCATCCATCGCCTTAGTGATGCGCAATAATCCTGATGTCTCATTTGAGCTTACCGGTAACTGCGATGCACGCGCCAGTTCGGATTACAATATTAAATTGGGTAAACGCAGGGCTGATGCAGTTAAAAATCATCTGATAAAGAAATATGGTATTGATTCATCCAGATTGGATATTGCATCTCTGGGTAAAAATGATCCGATCACCAAAGATCACCCAATGAACAGACGGGTTGATTTCAAAGTAAAGGAATAATAAAATAATAAATTCACCCTGTTTTGGTTACAAAATCCCAAACCACAACACCAACACATACCGAAATATTCAACGAATGCTTGCTGCCTTGCTGCGGTATTTCGATGGCGGTATCACAAAGGGTTAGAGCTTGATCACTTACCCCATTTACCTCATGGCCGAAAACAAAAGCATATTTTTTTTGTTTGTCTGGACAGAAATCAAGAAGTGAAATTCCGCCTTCCACTTGCTCAATAGCAATGATCGTATAACCGTCTTTTTTTAACTCATATAGAGCGGTATCTACATCTGTAAAGTATTTCCAGTCAACAGTTTCTTCCGCTCCTAATGCAGTTTTGTGAATTTCCCTATGGGGCGGTTTAGCAGTAATCCCACATAAATATACTGAGGAACAAAGGAATGCGTCCGCTGTGCGGAATACAGAACCAATGTTATTCAGGCTTCTTACATTATCCAAAACCAGAACAAAAGGTCTCTTTTCAGAATTTTTGAATTCCGTTATAGTCTTCCGATCCAATTCTTCATTTCGTATCTTGCGCATAGCTTGTCCCTGGAAGACAAATATAAATATATGATCTCGGCTTTGTTTAAAATTAACCACAAAGTTCACAAAGGGAAGGCACAAAGATCACTAAGAATGCTTCGCGAAAAAAACATTTAATATTTAAGAACAAGTACATATAAGAATAATCAAGAAAATCTAACAAACCCTCTGTGCCCTTTGTGCCTTATCTTTGTGCCCTTTGTGGTTAAAAAAAAATGGAGCGAGGCATCCAGCTACCAGAACAGAATTAACAATCAGACTTCAACAAAACCCCCTTGCAAAAAACAGAATCAAAAAAGCCAATAGTTGAAACACCCCTGATGAAACAGTACTATGGCATCAAGGCGAAGTATCCTGACGCTATGCTGCTTTTTCGTGTAGGCGATTTTTATGAGACTTTTGGCGAAGATGCAGTTAGGGCTGCCGGCGTATTAGGTATTGTACTCACACGGCGAGCCAACGGAAGCGCATCCTTTATTGAACTCGCCGGTTTTCCACACCATTCTTTGGATACCTACCTTCCTAAATTAGTAAGAGCAGGAATGAGGGTAGCCATTTGCGATCAACTGGAAGATCCAAAGCTCACCAAAACAATTGTCAAGAGAGGAGTAACCGAATTAATAAGTCCGGGCGTATCTTCCAATGATAAAATTCTCGAACATAAAAAAAATAATTTCCTCGCAAGCGTTTTTACTGAAGGAAAAATCAGTGGCATTGCATTTATAGATATCTCTACAGGGGAGTACCTCGTTGCGCAGGGATCCGCCGCTTACATCGATAAGTTGTTGCAGAGTTTTAACCCCAGCGAAGTACTCTATCCAAAATCAAACAAAAAAGAATTTCAGGAAAAATACGGTAAGTCATTTTATTCCTACGCCCTCGACGAATGGGTTTTTCAGGGTGACTATGCCAGAGAATCATTACTGCGTCACTTCGGGACTCAATCACTGAAGGGTTTTGGAATCGAAGACTGGACTGTCGCCATCATCGCTGCCGGTGCGGCCTTGCATTATGTTTCTGATACAAGACAAGAACAACTCAAGCATATCAGCGGAATATCCCGCATCGATGAAAATCAGTACGTCTGGCTTGATCGCTTTACCATCCGCAACCTCGAACTTGTTTCTTCATCCAATGAGAAGGCGGTCACATTATTGGATGTCATGGATTATACCCTGACACCTATGGGTGCCAGATTGTTGAAACGTTGGCTCATGTTGCCATTGAAAGATGTCAGCAGCATTGAAGAACGACAGGAAGCCGTTAGCTATTTTCAAAAGCATCCGGAATTTTCTACCATCCTTGCTGGACAGATGAAGCTCATTGGCGACCTTGAGAGATTGATTTCCAAAGTGGCACTGGGAAAAATTTCTCCCAGGGAAGTCATGCAATTGAAACGTTCACTGGATACCGTTACTCTGTTAAAAGAAAGTTGTGCGCATTCAGGAAACACTGTCATGCAAGTGATCGCCGATCAGATCAATCCATGTATGCTGATGAATGAACGTATCACCAAAGAACTTCAGCCCGAAGCTCCTGCCATGGTGAATAAAGGCGGAGTGATTTGTAAAGGTGTATCTATGGAGTTAGACGAACTCCGGAATATATCAATCCATGGAAAAGAATATTTGCTCCGCATACAACAGCAGGAATCAGAGCGTACCGGCATTACCTCATTAAAAGTGGGTTTTAATAATGTCTTTGGATATTATATTGAAGTCACTAATACACATAAGGATAAAGTTCCTGTCGAATGGACGCGTAAACAAACGCTCACCAATGCGGAGCGATACATTACTGAAGAATTAAAAACTTACGAGGAGAAAATCCTTGGAGCGGAGGAGAAGATCCTCGCACTGGAAATTCAACTTTTTCAGGATCTGGTACTTTCCATTATGGAATATATACAGCCTGTACAGCTTAATGCTTCACTTGTCGCCAAACTGGATTGTCTGCACTCATTTTCTGAAGTGGCCTTGAAGAATGACTATGTTCGTCCAAAAGTAGACGATAGCCGTATCATCAACATAAAGAACGGAAGACATCCTGTTATTGAAAAGCAACTGCCACAGGGAGAAAAATTTATTGCCAATGATATTTACCTTGATCCGGATTCCCAACAGATTCTGATGATCACCGGCCCGAACATGTCTGGTAAGTCCGCACTGCTCAGACAAACGGCTTTGATCACCCTATTGGCACAAACAGGTAGTTTTGTTCCTGCCGCATCGGCTCAAATCGGAATTGTCGATAAAATTTTCACGAGGGTAGGTGCTTCCGATAATATTTCTTCCGGGGAATCCACTTTCATGGTAGAGATGAATGAAACTGCCAGCATTCTGCATAATATTTCCGACAGAAGTTTAATCCTGCTTGATGAGATTGGAAGGGGTACTGCGACCTACGATGGTATTAGCATTGCCTGGGCCATCGCCGAGTATTTGCATGAACATGGAAACTCCAGACCGAAAACTTTGTTCGCCACTCATTATCATGAATTGAATGAAATGGCAGAGACACTTCCAAGAATTAAAAACTATCACGTAGCCGTGAAGGAAGTTGAGAATACAGTTCTGTTTTTAAGGAAACTCGTTCCGGGAGGTAGTGAACATAGCTTTGGTATACATGTTGCTCGCATGGCCGGTATTCCGGCAAAGGTAGTCAGCAGGGCGGGGGATATCCTGAAGCAATTGGAAAGCATGAGGAGTGGCGCTGACCTTAATCGAAAATCTATCGGCACTGAAAAGGAAAATATGCAACTCAGCTTCTTCCAGTTAGACGATCCTGTACTAAGTCAGATCAAGGAAGAAATTCTCCGTACTGATATTAACAACCTCACCCCGATGGAGGCTCTCAACAAGCTGAATGAGATTAAGAAGATTTTAGGTGGCTAAGTCATTGATTTTTAAGTACTCCAAATAAACCGCTTTATTTTGTAGAAATCGAAATTTCTTTACCTTTGCATCCCATCAAAAACCTGATAATACACAGCGATTTGAACAGGGATTTAAGAAAAAACCAGCGGAAGTAGCTCATTTGGTAGAGCACGACCTTGCCAAGGTCGGGGTGGCCGGTTCGAGCCCGGTCTTCCGCTCAAAAAGTCCCTCTCTACCGGAGGGATTTTTAGTTTGAATGGAGAAGTTTAGACTTTGAAATTCTGCTTTAAGTTTGAGTTTGAGTGCGAGTGTGAAAAAAACACACTCAAACCCCACACTCAAACTAACCTTACGCCCGGGTGGTGGAACTGGTAGACACGCAGGACTTAAAATCCTGTGGTCATTGCGACCGTGCGGGTTCGATTCCCGCCCCGGGTACGAAAGCGGATATTGACAATTTTTCATTGTCATCTCCGCTTTTTGTTTGCTCTAAAACCCGCTTCCCTTGCGGGATTAGGCTGAAAATTGAATTTACTCTTGTGGTTCGATAACTATTCAAAAGCTTATCATACATTATACCATCAGGAAAGACTATATACTGTAGTCTTCTTTGCTCATCACAGTCCTGTAAAGCCCATAGAGTAGGGAGTTTAGAAGATGTTTTAAGTGCCAGGTCGATACAGAATTCAAGGTTCGATAAATCTGGAGTGTATTCCTTGATTTGAAGCTCAAGTTCTTGCTTTTGTTTTAAATATTTTTGAGAATATTTTCCATAGAGCTCGTTGTTGATTTCACCTAAGGCTCTGTTCTCCTCTATCTTTTCAATTTTGTCCTCTACCTTTTTTAACTCTTCCATATACTGTTTTCGCATTCTCACTTTGTCCTTACTCAATTCGTGAACAACATTACTCATCATGTGCTTCATTGGTCCGTGAAACTCTTCGTCTATTACATAATTAGACAAGAACCCAACAAAACTTTGATGGAGTTTTGAAACTCTCACATTACAATGACAACCAATTTGGTTGCACTTATAATAATCTAGTCTTTTCTTTCTTACCATGTATCCTGTTAGCGGAGTTTCACAATTATCACAGATTACGAATTGTTTCAATGGATACTTTTCATTCACTTTCGAAATAGAATAACCATTCTTATTTCCATTGACAATGTCTTGAACCTGCCAAAAAATTTCTTTAGAGATAAGTGGCTGATGTTTTCCTTCAATTACTTCTTCTCCAAGTATATTTCCTACCAGGATGCCACAATAGAAAGGGTTTCTGAGAATATTTGTTAGCCGTTTGGATGTGATATTGATTCCAACATTCCGCAATCTTGATGCTATTTCCGTATTGGGTATCCGTTGGTCAAGCTTCCATTCAAATGCCTTTTTTATCCAGTCCGCTTTTCCATCCCTCACGATAGCTTGATCCCTTGGCGCCCCCTTAATATTTTTATAGCCTATGGGTGCCTTTCCGCAAAAGTATCCGGCACGAAGCATTTCACGCATACCTGTAACTGTTTTTGATCTACGCATATCATTATCGAGCTTCCCAAAGAGTAACAATAAGTTCTGATAAAAGATTCCCATGTCGGAATCAGTATCTGTAGGCTGAGTAACTGAAACTAAGGTAACTCCCAGACTTTTTAGCTCTGCAGCCAAAGCCATAGCATTTTCTCCGCTCCGGGAAAAGCGATCCAAGCTATAGACGATGAGGTAAGAAATCTTACCCTTGTTCAATTTTATATATTTCAACATGCGTTGAAATTCTTTCCGGTCATCCGTCTTTGCACTTTCATACGTACTTCCAAACTCCATCAACACGTTCATTTTGTTTTTCTGTGCATACTCAAGACAATATTTTTTTTGAGTTTCCAGACTAAAATTAGTTTCCATCTGCTCCGCAGTAGATACACGTGTATAAGTGATTGCATTATTTGTGTGAACCTTAATGGAAGTTTTTGGCAACAACGCTTTAAAACGGTCATTGGCCGACGGCATAGTTACTTGTTTTGCGAATTTTTTCATGGACATACTAATTAGGGTGTAAGTTTATACCAGCAAGATTACTTTGCAGATTCCAGAATGATGAGACAGAATTCTCTCAATTGTTGCAAGATTGCAGTTGCCTCTTCATCAGAAACATCTTGAAATCCTGGGTACTTTCTTAATAGGTCAATAGTTAGTTCTTCATTTTCCGATTGCATTTAGGTTTAGTGAATTCCCACACTCTCGGGGTATCCGATAAGTAAAGGTGATTCCTAATTGGCCCGGGTTTTCCGATACCTTACATTTCT
>CAYHFJ010000111.1:0-10687 GCA_964355885.1 uncultured Flavobacteriales bacterium | reverse complement strand
ATGATGGAGTCCTTTGCATGGTATTTGATCTTGGATTTTAAGGTATTGTTAGATGAAATGAGAGTATCTGCAGTTATACTCAAAGAATCCCCCTTAATCAAAGAATCTGTGGATAGTTCTAAAATGGTATCCTGAAATGATGCTAACATACTTGAACCAACAGCAAATTGTTGAAAAACAAGCATGAACAACACTGAAAGAAGACCTGATATTTTGGATACTTGCGACAACAAGTGGAGCTTTAACAATTGAATTTTGACGCCAAAACTAAGGAAAAAATATTGTCTTGAATTTTCATGGCATCTCAGGCTTATGTGTCTGGGATCCTTGCTGTTGTGTACATCCTTTACACCACCGGTCAGGAGTCACTATGCATTGAGTCGTGTTGTTATTGATGCAGGTCATGGTGGTCATGATTCAGGATGTCTGGGTAGTAAGTCTAAGGAAAAGGACATTGCACTCAAGATCGCGCTAAAGCTGGGCGACTACATTGAGGAAAATTATCCTGATGTGAAGGTAATATATACCCGGGATAAGGATGTATTCATCGAATTACACGAACGGGCTACTATTGCCAATAACGCAAAGGCTGATCTGTTTATTTGTATTCACGCCAATTCCGCTTGTTATTTTGACAAGAAGAAAAAGAAGGAAATGTGTAACAAGGAAACCAAGGGAGCGGAGACTTGGGTGATGGGCTTAAATAAAAGTGAAGCAAATCTTGAAGTTTCTAAGAGAGAGAACGAGGTAGTGTTGCTGGAGAAGGATTATACCAAGCAATATGACGGATTTGATCCGAATAGTCCGGAAGCCAACATAATCTTTTCACTCTACCAGAATGCTTTTCTGGATCAGAGTTTGAAAATGGCATCCTATATTCAGCAAGAGTTTACAAAGAACGGAAGAAACAACAGGGGAGTGAAGCAGGCTGGATTTTTGGTTCTGTATAAGACGACTATGCCCAGCATTCTTGTGGAGACCGGATTTTTATCCCATCCTGATGAGGAACGATATCTAAATTCGGATAAAGGTCAGACCGAGACGGCGCAAGCCATTTATCATGCTTTTAAATCCTATAAACACAGTGTAGAACTGACAGTTCCAAGGACTGAGCAAAAGGCGATTGAGAAAGCTGAGGTACAGCCTGATACTGAGTCTCAGGTTTCTGATGAGTTGTTATTTGGAGTTCAGATTCTCCTGACTCCAAAGCCATTGCGGAAAGGACATCCTGATTTTAAAGGGATTGAAGACGTACTCGAGGAGCTTGATCGTGGAACCTATAAATACACCATTGAAAGATTTTCAAGTCTTGATAAGGCTATTGATTTGCAGATACGGATGAGGGAAAAAGGTTTTAGTGATGCTTTTGTTGTTCCTTATCATAATAGGAAGAGGATCAGCATGAAAGCGGCCAGACAGTTGCTGGAAAAGAGTAATTGAAAGAAAATATATACTTTTAAAAAAAATCTATAGCGCTTAGCATGCACAAAGTTTTCAAAGCTGCCAATAGAAATTATTATGATGAAATTCTCAAAAGAAATTAAGATTGGTATTATCGTAATAGCCGGGGTTCTATTCGCATATTGGGGAATAAATTTCCTTAAGGGTCGCGACTTTTTTACCAGCCGTACATTAGTATTTGCCGTATATAAGCGAGTCGATGGTCTTGCGCCTTCCAATGCAGTTTATGTCAACGGAATGAAAGTCGGGATGGTCAGAAAACTCGCATTGCTACCTGATTTCTCAGGTCGGATTCTTGTGAGCCTTCAGATAAATAATGATTTGAAGATCCCAAGGAATTCGGAAGCGGAGATCTATGGCACTGATCTTTTAGGAACTAAGGGCGTAAGAATTGTTTTCGGTGATAGTAAAGAAGATCTTCAGGATGGTGATACTCTCTTTTCTAATATCCAGAAAAGTCTCACTGAAGAAGTGAATGCACAGGTTGCCCCCTTTAAACAAAAAGCTGAGAGTTTGCTTTCTTCCATGGATTCGGTATTAATTATTGTTCAGGCTGTATTCAATGAAACAACTAAGCAAAATCTGAAAAATTCTTTTCAGAGTATTTCAAATTCTCTTGCTTCTATTGAAAACATTGCATCGAATCTGGACACAGTACTCTCTCCGCGTGGACGCCTCCAGAATATTTTGTTAAATGTGGAGTCCATTAGTTTAAATTTGAAGAATAACAATGAGAAAATAGCGGGCATTCTTGATAATTTCCATCAGCTCTCTGACACCTTGGTAAAAGCAAATTTCGCGGGAACCATCGAAAATGCCAGGAAAACACTGGAAGAAACCGCGGGAATTTTCAGTAAAGTAAATAAGGGCGAGGGATCTCTGGGAATGCTGGTCAACGATGATAGTTTATACACTCAATTAAATACCTCCGCGCGTGATCTTGACTTATTATTAAAGGATATACAATTGAACCCTAAAAGATATCTTAGTTTTTCTGTGATCAACCTTGGAACGGGAAAGAAAAATAAAAAAAGTAAATCGAACTAAATCATTATGCTTAGTCAGATCATTTTTATTCTTTTTTTAATTGCATCAATTGTATTGTTTGCGAAGAATATACGTCGCATTTCAAGAAATATTAAATTAGGCAGGGACCTGGACAGGGCAGATCATCCTGCCGATCGCTGGAAAACTATGTTCATGGTTGCTATGGGGCAGTCTAAAATGGTCTCCCGCCCAATAGCCGGCATTCTCCATATCTTCGTATATGTTGGATTTGTGATCATTAACATTGAAGTTCTTGAAATTATCATAGATGGATTCAGTGGTACCCATCGGGTATTTAGTTTTCTTGGTTCGATTTATAATGTACTTATCGGAAGCTTTGAAATTCTTGCCTTACTGGTGTTACTCGCTTGTGTGATATTTCTTATCCGCAGAAATGTAATAAGATTGAAAAGGTTTTGGATGAAAGAGATGACGTCCTGGCCTCGCACAGATGCTAATTTAATTCTTATCACCGAGATTCTGCTCATGACTGCTTTTCTAACCATGGATGCGACAGATCAGATTCTTCAGTCAAGAAATTATTCTCATTATTCTGTAGCAGGAAGTTTTCCAATAAGTTCACTATTTACAGGACTTTTCTCCGGCATGTCAAGTGAAAGCCTTTTTATACTGGAACGTTCCTGCTGGTGGTTTCATATCATAGGAATTCTTGCCTTTTTAAATTATGTGCCATACTCAAAGCACTTTCATATATTTCTTGCTTTTCCGAACACATATTATTCAAATTTAAAAGTAAAGGGAAATTTTACGAATATGCCAAGTGTGACCAGGGAAGTGAAGCTGATGTTGGATCCTGCCGCTGTTCCACCTGTTGATGTCACTGAAGTACCGGAGCGATTTGGAGCCAAAGATGTATTTGATCTGAACTGGAAGCAATTGATGGATGCCTATTCTTGTACGGAATGTGGTCGTTGTACTTCTGTGTGTCCTGCTAACCTGACAGGTAAGTTACTTTCTCCCCGGAAAATCATGATGGATACAAGGGATAGATTGGAGGAAGTCGGTAAAGGAATTGATAAGCATGGTGCTGATTACCGTGATGATAAATCGTTGCTGACTTATATTCAGGAAGAAGAATTATGGGCATGCACAAGTTGCAATGCATGTACTGATGCTTGTCCTGTGAATATTGATCCACTGAGTATCATTATTGATATGCGACGTTACCTCGTAATGGAGGAGTCAAAGATCCCGGCTGAATTGGGCGGAATGTTTAATAAGATCGAAAATAATGGCGCACCCTGGCAATTTGCACAGGCTGACAGATTTAACTGGGCTCAGAATAACTCATAAGGAATTTAGAAAAAATGGAATTCAAAATTGAAACAATGGCCGAATACGCGGCACGTGGTGAAAAGCCAGAAGTATTGTTTTGGGTTGGTTGTGCCGGGAGTTTTGATGAGCGTGCGCAAAAAATCACACGTGCCGTTGCCAAAATTTTACATTCTGCAAGCGTAAAATTTGCTGTACTCGGAACGGAAGAGTCATGTACGGGCGATCCGGCAAAGCGCGCAGGCAATGAGTTCCTGTTCCAGATGCAAGCCATGATGAATATTCAGGTGCTCAATGGTTACGGAGTAACCCGGATTGTGACTGCTTGTCCGCATTGTTTTAACACTTTAAAAAATGAGTATCCCGAGCTGGGAGGAAATTATCATGTCCTGCATCATTCAGAGCTTTTACAAAACCTGATAAACGAAGGTCGTCTACAGGTAAAGGGCGGTTCATTCACCGGAAAGAAAATTACATTTCATGATCCTTGTTATTTAGGTCGTGGAAATTCAGTCTATGAAGCACCTCGTGAAATCATCGAGAAATTAGATGGTGCACTCGCGGAAATGAAACGTTCCCGGGCTAAAGGTTTTTGTTGCGGTGCCGGTGGTGCTCAGATGTTTAAAGAACCTGAAAAAGGAACCAAAGATGTGAACGTCGAACGAACTGAAGAAGCACTTGCCTTGCAACCTGATATTATCGCCGTAGGTTGCCCGTTTTGTATGACAATGATGACTGACGGAGTAAAGCACTTCAATAAAGAAGCTGATGTAAAAGTCATGGATATTGCTGAGCTTATTGCAAAGGCTAACGATTTGTAATTTTTTTCGAGTAATTGCTTTTCACATTGGTTTTTTAATTGCCACGAATGCACGAATATTTCTGTGTTACTATGATTGGAGGCGTGTGATGATGGCCAACTCTCGTCTTTTTACTTAATCGAATCGCTTAGTGTATTTCAGTTAAATTCGTGCATTCGTGGCAATTTATAGTATCTGATGTGTAGCACTGACCATGAAGTGATTCGTATTTGATTCTTATCAATATAGGCTTCCGGATGTTAATCCTAAAGTCTATACTTTTTATTATTAAATTAAATCCCTTTTATTCTCTCTACTAATGAACGGATGGCTTCTCTGCTTGAAGCATCCATGCGGCCTTGCTGGATCAACAAATCGTTATCGGCATTTTCTTTCAGATAATAACGAAAAACAAAAGGTGCTCTCATGCCAGTCCATCCGCCAATCTGTCCAAATCGAAGGTCATTAAATTGTATAGTATCTTCCTTTTGTTCGACAGAATAATAACCTGCAGAGAAACGGATCAATTGATTTACTTCCTCATTGTCTTTGAAAGAATGAAGGAGGGAATCCTTCTTAGCATAGTAAGTAAATGGGAATTCATCACTTTTATCGAAAACAGAATGATAAGCTATCATATATCCGTCGTCTGTTTTCGCGACAATATACCAGAGAAAATTATTTAGTGGGGTAGGAGTACTGAAATAATCGACGGCTACAATCGATTTTTTCTTTAAGTTATCCCTGGCAATTTCATCAACCTGAACTTTATTAAAAATTGCATAGCCAATATATAAAGTGCTGATGAGAAGTGCAGCATTGGCCCACTTAAGCCGGTGAGGATTTGTTCTTCTCAGAATTAACAAAGCAAGACACGAAATTAAAAGTGCAATGGTGTAAAATGGGTCTGCAACAAACAGTAGATTAAATGAAACCCGATAATGATCGAAAGGTTCGAACCAGCCGGTACCGTAAGCTGTTAAGGCATCAATAAAGTTATGAATGAGAATGCCACTTCCCCAGAGGATGAGCCAGCTCCGGTAATTCATTCCGGAAGAAATGTTTTTTTTTCTGAACCACCAGGCAAGCAGGGGTGAGGCGAGAAAAATAAATAATATTGAGTGGGTAAATCCCCTATGTGCCAGTAATGAATCCGCATGCGTCATCCAGATATTTGTGATTACATCAATATCCGGAAGGTTACTGGCCAGAGCACCCCATAACATCGCTTTTTTTCCAATTTTTCGACCTGCTATCACCTCTCCCAGGCAAGCACCCAGAACAGTATGTGTTAATGAATCCATATTAGTTTTCTAAGCAAATTTTTCAAGTAAATTTATCTTGTAAATCTAAAATAAATGTAGCTTTGCAAAAATTTTAAAA
The DNA here is from genome assembly GCA_964355885.1 of uncultured Flavobacteriales bacterium. Taxonomy (GTDB): domain Bacteria; phylum Bacteroidota; class Bacteroidia; order AKYH767-A; family 2013-40CM-41-45; genus QQVM01. The sequence continues at coordinate 4,703 of CAYHFJ010000111.1, read as the reverse complement.
CATGAATGTAGCTGTTAATAAAGTCGTGACTGTCACATACATACTGCATGCAAATCTTCCTTCAGAAGAAAAGCAGCATATAGAAACAGCCGACGCAAGTCGCCCATTAACATTTTTGAATGGAGTGGGTATGATGATTCCGGGATTCGAAAAGGGCATTGAGGGCATGAAAACCGGTGACTCTTTTAATTTTGTCATTGAAGCTGCGGAAGCTTATGGTGAAAATGATGAGTCAGCCATTGTCAAATTACCAATTGAAATATTTAAAGTGGATGACAAGATCGACTTTGATATGTTGAAGATCGGCAATATGTTACCGATGAGCGACAATCAGGGTAACACTATGAATGGAAAAGTTGTAGGAGTTGATGACGGCACGGTGACGATGGATTTTAATCATCCATTGTCCGGACATCAATTGCATTTCTCAGGAGAGATCATTGAAGTGCGTGATGCCGCTCCGGGAGAAATCGAACATGGTCATGTTCATTAAAGAAAAGAGGAACGAATCAGTTCATTTTTACTGCTTCATTCTATTCTAATTAGAATGGCAAATCGTCTTTTTCTCTGCTTTGGTTAACTTCAAATTCAGGTTCTCCCTGAGCGGAGCCTGCATTTCCGGATACCGCGCCTTTTTCGATTTTCCATGCTTCAAGTGAATTGAAGTATTTAATTTCTCCCTGTGGACTTGTCCATTCTCTACCGCGAAGGTTGAAATGAACAGTAATAGATTCACCTTCCTGTGTTCCATCCAATAGATTACAACGATCCTGAGTTAGCTGAAAACTGATGTGTTGGGGGTACTGGGATGAATTCTCGGTTAAAACGAATTCTCTCTTCTTAAACCGGTCATTTACCGCCTGTGTTTCTTTTAGAACCTTAAGTATTCCGCTTACGTGCATGATGTATAGTTATTTCACGCAAATATAGTAAAATTGGACTTTCAATGATGAATTTTGTGGCTGTTCATAAAAAAATTAATGCATAAACCATAGAATAATGATATCTAGTGCCCTGATTATTCTTCAGGGCATTTTTTTTGCCTATTTTTGAGCCGTACCAAATCTGAAAATTCCGGGCATCGGATTATCGTTCTGTCTAAAAATTTAAAGCTGAAATATTTTGTCTGCATTCATGAAAATATCAATAGTTTTTTTGCTCTTCTTTAACCTTTTCGAGGCACAGTACACTGACCTTTTTGCTCAGGTATCACCGCTTTGGAAAGTTCCCATAAAAAATTCATTAAACAGTGTTAATCAAGCTGTGTGTATGGATCTTGATAAATTAGGGAATTGCTATATAGTTGGCATAACTTGGGTTGCGGATTCTACTAAGGATATTCTGATAATGAAATTTGATTCAGAGGGTGCTGAAATATGGCGTCGCTTCTATGACGGACCTGCTCATCTGGATGATATTCCGGTTGCCATGTGCTTAGATCATTATGGTGATGTGATCATTACAGGAACCAGCAGAAATAAAAAGGGGGAAACGGATATTTGCCTTGTTAAATTTTCAAATGAGGGTGTCCCGGTTTTTAGTAAAAATCTCGATGGGGAAGCTGGATTATTTGATGCTCCAACATCGGTGATTTGTGACCCAATCGGAAATATATTTATGGCAGGTTATGTTACCACCGTTGATTCAAGCCTTAACACTGCACTTTATCGATTTTACGCTGATGGTACCTTATGCTGGTTCCGAACTTCCGGCACACTGAATATGGATATAGCCAATACCCTTGTCACAGATGATTCCTGCAATGTTTATATGGGAGGAAATTATAATGTGGCACTCCGTTCTTCAGACATGCTGATTCAAAAATATGATTCAACAGGCATCAGAAAGTGGGAATATATTTATGATGGAATGTTAACGATGAGTGATGCTGTCTTTCACATGGGCGCTGACGATTCCACAAATTTGTATGTTACGGGTTTTTTAAATCATGGGAGCGACAGGTCTGATATTCCGATTTTCAAACTGAATAGAAACGGAGAGATGCTCCAGGAAAATTTATTTTTTGGCGGAATGACTGATTGTGTGAGTAAACAAATGTTCGTTGACAAGTCCGGCGTTTATATCACAGCCTCACAGAGTGATTACATGAGAGGGACTACAGCAACTTTAGCATTTCATTATGATAAAGCCGGAGAACAGAAATTATTTCTAAAAAATGAAAAGGGAATACGCTTTGGGAAAATTATTCCTCTTCAGGGAGCGATATATGTTCTTGGGACCGGCTTGATCCGTCCAGAAAATACCCTTATCCCATTTATAGCCGAGCTTGATACGAGTGAAGAATTTCGATGGCAGTACGCGGATTCATCTATCGCCGGTCTTTCACATATGGTTGACTATAGAGTGCGGGGTAATAAACTTTATTTTCTGGGTGATGATACCGGAGAAGCGACAGGTACCATCATACTTTTTTGCTATCAGCTAAAAAAAGAGCCTTCCAAAAAAGCTAAAGGAGCTTCTTCCAAAACAACAAACGGTGCAATTCGAAAAAATTAAAGAAAGTCATCTCACCACTTTGCGTGCGATCGTTGGGAAAAACTATGTCTTTACCGATCAGGAGATGTTACAGAATAGTTCGCATGATTTTACTGAAGATTTGAGATTTATGCCGGAAGTAGTGGTCAAACCACGCACAGCAATTGAAATTTCGTCACTACTGAAATTTTGTAATGAAGAAAATATTCCAGCCACACCTCGTGGGGCCGGAACCGGGCTTAGCGGGGGAGCACTTCCTGTTTATGGAGGAATAGTCATTAGTATGGAGCGATTTAATTCTATCCTTAAAATAGATGAAAGAAATTTACAAGCCATCGTTGAGCCTGGCGTGATAAACCAGGTGTTTCAGGAAGCAGTCAAAGAAAAAGGTTTGTTCTATCCTCCTGATCCCGCCAGTAAAGGATCTTGTTTTCTTGGAGGAAATCTTGCCGAATCTGCGGGAGGACCAAAGGCTGTGAAGTATGGAGTGACGAAAGATTATGTCTTGAATTGTGAAATTGTATTGCCCACTGCTGAAATCATCTGGACCGGTGCAAACGTATTAAAAAATTCTACAGGTTATAATCTTACTCAATTGATTATTGGTAGCGAAGGAACACTGGGAATAATTACTAAAATTGTTTTCAGGTTGATTCCTTTGCCAACAGAGGATTTGCTTATGTTGGTTCCATTCAAAGATGCTACTAGAGCTTGTGAAGCAGTTAGTGCTATTTTCAGAGCAGGTCTCACTCCTTCGGCACTGGAATTTATGGAGCGGGATTGCATCGAATTTGTTATGAAGCATGCGGATGTTAAAATTCCATTGAAAGATGGGATTCAGGCACACTTGCTGATTGAAGTTGATGGTATGGATAAGGATTTGCTCTTTAAAGACTGTGAGAAAATTGCTGCAATTATGGAACAATACGATTGCGATGAAGTATTGTTTGCAGACTCTTCCCAACAAAAATCGGATTTATGGAAAGCACGACGATCTGCCGGTGAAGCAGTAAAAACGCATTCCATTTACAAGGAGGAGGATACTGTCGTTCCAAGGGCGGAATTATCAAATCTGCTTACCGGTGTAAAAAGGATTGGTTCGAAGTATGGCTTCCGGAGTGTTTGTTACGGTCATGCGGGAGATGGAAACTTGCATGTGAATATTATAAAAGAAAATATCAGCGATGAAGATTGGAAAACTGAAGTTCCAAAAGGAATTCGGGAGATATTTGAATTATGCGTCTCTTTAGGCGGAACTATTTCAGGTGAACATGGAATCGGATACGTACAAAAGCCATACATGAATATTGCCTTCAATGAGACGCAATTGAAATTGATGAAAGGAATTAAAGCACTATTTGACCCCAATGGAATTTTAAATCCCGGAAAAATATTCAATGATCCTGATTGACGTGTTATAACTATTACTATAAGTGTAAAAATTATCAAGAATTATCTTGAGCTTTAACTGAAGAATTGATGCACAATAAAGTTGTTCTTATAACCGGTGCCAGCAGTGGGATTGGAAAAGCACTTGCAGAAGTGTTTAGTCGGGAAGGCGCGAAGGTTGTTATTTCCGGTCGTCAGTTTGATCTGCTTCATTCGAATGCCGCGGAAATGACCCGTAAGGGTGCTGAGGTTTTCGTTGTGCCTGCAGATGTAAGTAAAGAAAGCGATTGCAAAAGGCTGGTTAATGAAACTATTCAGAAGTTTGGAAGAATTGATGTTTTGATTAATAATGCCGGTATTTCAATGCGCGCTCTTCTTGAAGATGTAAACATAGATGTCATACGGCAAGTGATGGATGTGAATTTTTGGGGAGCTGTATACACTACGAAATTTGCTCTTCCTTATCTTCTGAAGACTAAAGGTAGTCTGGTTGGCATTTCTTCCATTGCAGGAAAAAAGGGTTTACCGGGAAGATGCGGATACTCCGCTTCAAAATTTGCCCTCGAAGGCTTTTTAGAAACTGTGCGTACTGAAAATTTAATGAAGGATTTGCATGTTCTTGTCGCCTGTCCGGGTTTCACGGCATCGGAGATAAGGAGCAAGGCTCTTTCTAAAGATGGTACAGCCCAAGGGGAGTCTCCCCGTGATGAGAAAGAAATGATGTCAGCGGAAGAAGTTGCAAAACGAATTTATAAAGCGGTAAAAAACCGTAAGCGGGATCTGGTTCTGACACCGGAAGGCAAACTCTCCGTTTTACT
>CAYHFJ010000110.1:0-10703 GCA_964355885.1 uncultured Flavobacteriales bacterium | reverse complement strand
TTATTTCCTAAAAAAATATCCTTGAATTGGTTCATTCCGGCATTGGTAAACATCAGTGTTGTGTCATTCTTCACCACCATAGGGGCAGAGGGAACGATCTGATGATCTTTGCTTTTAAAATATTCTAAAAATGCGGCACGTATTTCCCGGGAGGTCATAAACTGTATAGGTTTGTATTGAAGCAATAAGCCGTATATTTGCAATACAGCAATTTTGCGAAGATAAACAGGATTCAGCTACCCGCATAGCATGCCGAAGGTAAAATATCACTTCAATACACATACTCTAAAGTACGACAAAGTTGTTGTCAGCTTGAGAAAGCGTCTTTTCAGGGTGATGGGTTGGCTTGCAACCGCCGTAGTTTTCGGAGCAATGATTATGCTTGTTTCCTATAATTTTTTCGATTCACCTAAGGAAAAGCGACTTAAACGTGCCCTTGAGGAGTCAGGTTATCAATTTGAATTGTTGAAGCAACGTACCGAACAGGTAGAGCTTGTTCTTAATGATATCCAAGAGAGAGACAATACCATCTATCGTGTAATTTTTGAAGCTGAACCTATTCCTGGTACGGTGCGTGAAGCAGCTTACGGGGGTGTTGATCGTTACAATGCCTTACGTAATGTATATAATGCCGACCTGATCATTGATATGACGAAGAGAGTGGATCGTTTGAGCAAGCAGTTGTATATTCAGTCTAAATCGTATGATGAGGTTTGGGATCTTGTAAAAAACAAGGCAAATATGCTTGCATCTATCCCTGCAATTCAGCCTGTTGCAAATAAAGACCTCAAACATTTGGCTTCCGGCTACGGTATGCGAATGCACCCAATTTACAAAACGGTAAAAATGCATACTGGAATGGATTTTACCGCACCTATAGGAACTGAGGTTTACGCTACAGGTAACGGAACTGTTTCTAAAATTGAAATGAATGGTCGGGGTTATGGGCATAATGTCATCATCAATCATGGTTATGCTTATGAAACTCTGTATGGACATCTCAGCAAAATTATAGTCAGACCTGGTCAGAAAGTTAAAAGGGGAGACCTGATTGCTTATGTCGGGAATTCAGGATCTTCGACCGGGCCACATTTGCATTATGAAGTAAGGAAGCACGGTGACCCGATCAACCCGGTTAACTTCTATTATAATGATCTTAGTCCGGAAGAATATCAAAAAGTATTAGAGATATCCTCCATGCCGGGGCAATCTTTCGATTAAATTGTTTAAAAAAAGTATTATCATTGCCCATCTACAAATTGAATTCTCTGGAGATCCTGCCTGAAATAAGCTCGGTATATCACCATAGATCGGTTAATAAATCTAATGAACCTTGTAGTTTTTATTAGAAAAATTAATTATTTTCGTTAATCCTGAAGTTTAAATAAAAGATTATGCCATACAAAGAAAAGGAAATTGAAAAATTGTACTACAGCATCGGAGAGGTAGCAATTATTTTTGGTGTGAACACATCTCACATCCGTTTCTGGTCAAAGGAGTTTGATGTCATTAAACCGGCTACCAATAAAAAGGGAAATCGACTCTACACAATGAGTGATATTGAAAATTTTAAAAAGATATACCACCTCGTTAAAGAAAAGGGCTTCACTTTAAAGGGGGCTAAAGTTGAACTCAAAGAAAACAAGAACAGATTGAAAGATGGAATTATCCTTGGCGGAGAATATACCACCCCGCAACTTCACGATAATCCGGTGAGTATCCCAATGCCAGAGCGTGAAACGGCGTTTCAGGATAGCATGGTAAACAACATCATGATGCTCAATTCTCTTGAGAAGATGAAAACTTCATTGCTGGAAGTACAAAGGGAATTGATGTTGTTGGATGAGAAATAAACGGACTGAAAATTATTTTATTACTCTCATTTGATTTTCATCTTATACTTGTTCTGAAATTTTTTTAATGTTCCCAATATGACGGTTTGCAAGAAACTTGTTGTTTTCGATGATTTTTTTTACAAATCAGGATTTCAGAATTAAAGCAACAGCGTAACAACTTACTCCTTCTTCGCGTCCTACATAGCCCAGCTTTTCTGTGGTGGTAGCCTTAATACTTAGGTCTTCTTCAGGTATTCCCATGACAGAAGCCATAGTCTTTTTCATTTCCGGAATGAAGGGAGCAATTTTAGGTTGCTCGAGGCATAGAGTAACATCTATATTTCCTATTTTGAAGGATGATTTTGCTAACAGTTCGCAGACAGCTTTCAGGAGAATTTTACTGTCAATATTTTTATAATCAGCGGAGGTGTCAGGAAAGTGTTTGCCGATATCTCCAAGATTTGCCGCACCCAGAAGTGCATCGCATATAGCATGTATCATCACATCCGCATCAGAATGCCCAACTCCACCTTTATCATGCGGAATTTGAATGCCTCCCAGATAAAATGTCTTTCCTTCACTCAGTTGGTGTACGTCAAATCCGAATCCGATGCGCATAATTTCGTTTAATTAATTCTTTGAATAGATCGGAGCTGTGCAGGTGTTTTTAATGAAATAATCCGATAGCCTAATTTTAATACAAAGAAATGCAAAGCTATTTAAATCAGGACAAAAAAAAACGAATGATCAAGGGGATCATTCGTTTTTTTGTTTTTATGTCAGCTGTGTCGCCTTATTCATCTTCCGTCTTGTTTTCTTTTTTAAGACCTTCAAAATCGAAGGTAAGAGTGAAGCGAAGGGTGTTTTCAAGCGGGTTTCGCTGTGATGCTATGAGGTATGCAAAATCAAGTCCAAATACGTTGTAACGCAAGCCGGCACCCAGCGTGAAGAATTTCCTGTTCCCTTTTGTAGACGCTTCATGAAAATAACCTGCACGAATAGCGAATTGTTTATCATACCAATATTCCGCGCCAATAGAATAAGTGAATTCTTTTAACTCTTCACTGAAACCGGCCGGCGCATCTCCCCAGGAACTAAACAGGGCAGAAGGCACAGAAATATTTGTCGGATCTTTTCCTGCCTGAACAACTTTTGTCCCTGTAGTTGAAATACTGTCCCCACCAATGGAATTTTTATAATACACAGGTGGAGTAGGAACAAGTAGCTTATTTACATCGGCACCAAATGAAATGCTATTGTATTCATCAAGATCGACCTTTAAATTAGTACCGAGACGAAAATTTGTCGGAATAAAATCCTTGGATTTAGTATCGGTATAAGAAATTTTACCTCCAATATTAGAGATGTTTAATCCAAACGCGAGTTGTGCATCCTTTCCTGATAATTCCAGATCTGATATATAATATCCGCTCAAATCAGCCGCGACAGAAGTACCGGCATGAGTAGAGATTGTATTGTTCTGAATGGAAATTCCTCCGGTAAGATTAGAATAGATATACCGCAGCGCAATTCCTCCACTGAATTTCTCTCCCAGTTTTCTTGAATAGGCAACATCAAATGCCCATTCGTTAGGATTAAAGGAGCCTGTTTTTTCCGCATTGTCATTGGTGAAGTCAATATTTCCCAGTGAGAAATACAGCAATGAGGCAGCGATAGCCTGATCATCCTTAAATTTTTTGTAACCCGAGATATAAGCCAGATTAATATCATTTACCAGCGCGCGCAACCATGGGGTATAAGAAATGGCAAAGCCAAACTCTTTTTCCGCAAAAGCCAGCTTCGATGGATTCCAATGGATGGAGTTCGCGTCAGGGCTGGTAGCCACACCATAATCGCCCATGCCGCCTGCCCTGGAATCGGGAGCGATCTGAAGGAATGGAACTGCGGTTGTGATAGTATTAATTTGCCCGAGAAGGGAGTCCTTAAAAGAACTTACCTGTGCTGAACTGAAACCGCTTGCCGTCACAAGACAAATGGCGGTTAAATAGACCTTTTTGATGTTAAAATACATGTTTTTTTAATAAATGAAAGATGCCCAATATACGGGATTAAATAAAAATAGTTTGGATTATCGCAGAATGACCAGTTTTTCAAATTTATCTGCATATTCACCAGAATGTGTTTTTACTCGTAACTTATAGATATATACGCCTTTGCCAATTTTATCGCCAAATTCGTCCAAACCGTTCCATTCAAGTTCATCTGAACGATAGCCTTCAGAAAATATTTGACCACTTATCGTTTTTATCAGTTTTCCGGAGACTGTAAAAACCTGCACACGCACATCTAGTTGAGAATAAGGACGATTATGTTCAAACATAAATGTTGTATGAGTTGTGAATGGATTGGGGTAGTTTAGGACATGTTCCAAGGCAAGTTCAGCCGTTTCCGCGACAATAAATTCAGTAGAAGCTTCCGCTGAATTATTGTGTACATCCCATACTTTGAAATGAATGGTATGAGGTCCGGCTTCTAGATCTTTAAATTGGTATTTCACTCTTCCCTGTTGATAGCTGTTTAAATCATTCTCGTAATAGTCATTGAGTACAACGGCTTTGCTGGGAGAATTATCAAGGTAGCCGGTCATATCGTGTCCTATTCCGGTACCCACGGTATTAATTCCGCTTGAGTCCACCACAACAGCATACAAGGAAGGATTCTTATCTGTCAGTCCTCCACGAACAAATTTTTCATCGTTGATGTATAATTTCACTTCAGGTCCATGATTGTCGGCCGGAATAGAAGAATTAAATCCTCCTACAATAGCTCCTGAATAATAACCCGCTGCATCTATCGCTCCATTCTGCGCATAATAACTCAGTTTTCCAAAACCGAAAGCAAACTGAATATCTTTCGGGACAACAAAGGTAAAGCTGAATTCTCCATTGCTGACAGTAGCCTTTCCACGATAAATATTATTTTTTTGCAACTCGAATGGCATTGGATAAGAAGGGTCAGAGGTAATATTCTGGTCGTTTCCAAGTGTGAAGTAAGTGGCCGATTTATCAAAAACTGTCGGGAAAATTATACCATTAAAATTACTTAGCTTTTGGTTGTTATTATCCTGAATCTCGCCTGTAATAGTTATTCTGCTCAGTGCTTTCAGGGTGTCCGTTGTTGATGTGATGCTGACTCCGTTTATTGTGTTCGTCTTAACCTGATATTTAGGATAGGCCAGCTTGAGTGCGGGGTCACCGATTAGTAAAAAGTTCCTCACATACTGATCGGCATATACATCAATTTTTGTTCTTTCAAAAACTTCTCCTATCGTTGGCATTTCTCCATTTATTTCTTCAGAAACATGCGTGAAAAACTTCTGAGAAAGATTGTAATTGGAGCTTGAGAATGCAAGTCTCGACGTTGTAAACAAACAAATTCCTCCTCCATTTGGATTTAAAAAAACCAGCTCTCCAGCCGAGGTTCGCCCGGGATCATCCACGCGGGTGAATTCACATGTAGCTGTAAGAAAAGCTGCAAGCTTGTTGAAGTTAGTCCAGCTGTTGATATCGTCCACCTCAAGAACTCTCTCATGTGCCCATCCGACTTCCCCGCCATGTCCGATGTATGTAAGCAGGAGCGTTCCCCTTTCAACTCTGTCAATAATTGCTTTCTGTGCATCCGGATAGCGTTGTCCTCCGGGAGTAGATACCTGATTATACGCATCCAGATAAATCTTATCTATGTTCAATATGGGATCAGAGACTTTCAGACGACGTGCCAGTGTATCCGATTGTTTTATATGTGTGTTGCCATCCTGATCATCGGCAATGAATGTTGCAATATTTCTCCAATCGGCATAGACTCCTGCTGATCCAGCATTAGTGCTGGCTGCGCCTCCAAGATCCGCTCCGCCATAACTCAAAATTTTTCTAACCGCGGCATCTGCTTCTATGGAAGTGCGTACAGGAAGTCGTCCTACACTTAAATCCACGACTTCGCTGCTGGTCCATTCTCCTTCATTATCGTCAAGCAAGCCGAAGAAATCGTCGGACATGTAAGTTTGTGTTTGATTAAGTGATCCTGCTGATTGAAATGATGTTACATAATTTGTATTAGAGGAAAGTCTGTGCTTGTTATCATAGGATGCATCCCCAAATAAAAGGAGATACTTTGGCAGATCAGCGGCGGAAACAGCTCTGTTATAAAACATTTTTACAAAATCACGGATGGCACTGACATCCTGTGAGCCGGAAGAAAATTCATTGAAGATCTGATGGGTGGTAGCTACTACGACAGTTAAATTATCTTTCTCCCTGTGGAATTCGGCGACCTCATTTGCCTGTCTGAGAAATGAAGGGTGCGTAACAATAATCATGTTCGCGTTTGACAGACTGTGTAAATTCTGATTCTCTGTTATGTCACCGAATACAGGTGAGAAATAAGAACTGTTTCCAAAGGCAATATACTCACGCAAATCTTCAGCGGGAGCGTTGAAAGTGAGATCGCTTCCTGAAAGTTGGGAGAGCCTTGTACTCACATTAACAGGATCAGTAACATCCCATATCGCAGTCCCTGAGTTTGCATTCGATAACCGGAATTGCGCAATATTTCCTAAGCCCACAGAACGAGTATCACGAAATTCCAATTGCGATGAAGTGCCCGAGAAATCCAGATACCGGCGAGTATTCCATTCGATATAATTTATCCATCCAAGTCCGTTTGGATCCGTGGAGCTAAATTGAATTGTTACAGGTACTACCGCAGGAAGCTGGGTAAAATAGGTGTTGTAGAAAGAGGGACTGGCATAATTATCCTGAGGAGACGATCCAACATTAGTGAATGGTTGAAGAACCGCTGCTTGTGAAGCTATTGAAATGGAGAAGCGATTACTGTAGGTTCCTGAGTTAGTCAGAGAGCGACCAAGCAGACTCATTTTAAGGAAAGTACTATCGTTCGTAACGATGTTTGGAAATGAAAAGTTAAAATTCCGGGAATTGGTGATGTTATCGAGATTTTCTCCATACCATTCTCTGCCTGACTTAAGAAGATTCACCAGTTCCGCTTCATGTACTTGTCTTTCATTATAAGAGTTGACGGTGATATTCGAGGTGCTTTCGTTAAAGGTCTGAATTCTTTTTCCTGTTCCCAGATCAGTAGTAATAAAATAATACGTCGTATCGGAATATGGATTCAGCAGATGAACAAATTTACCTGTGTTAGCATCGAGATTCCATTTCACCTGTCCACTTCCATAAAACAAGACGTAATCAGTTGTATTAAAGACGCCATCATTTTCTCCAACGATCTGGATCGAATTTTCCTGCAGATCATCGTGTCGGGGAGTACTATTTGCAAAGGGTAACTGACCGCCGCCATTCCCGTAGAGCCTGATATTCCTTGGGTTGGTATTGTCTACATCTATTCCCAGATCTTTTAGTTGTTGGTAAGTGATCTTATACACTCCATTCTGAACAATTGCCAGTCGGTACCAGGTTCCGCTTGACAGCACACTGCTTAGTGTTGATGCTCTTGCAGCGATTCTTGGCAAGGATCCGGGAACAGGTCTTACATTCAAATTAAATGAAACAAGTTTCTCAAAGGAATTTCCATTTCTCCTTATGGGTGTGATGCTGACAGAGACCGAAGCGTTTTTTTTTCGTTTGACAACCTGCGTACTTATATTAAATTCCGTTCCGATCTTTTCAGGATGATAAACCAATTCTTTTTCCTGAAGAATTTGAGTTTGAACATTGAGGAGCTCAACTGTTAGATTTTTTGCTCCTACAGGAAGAGGAAGCGTCTCAACATAAACAGGGATAAGATTTTCGTTGAATATCGCACCTTCGAAAGCAAGAGATTTAAAGGCAGATTCATCCGGCAATATTTTTTCGTAAACAGGCAACCATGAAATTCTTTTTTCCGTACCGGAAGCTTCCGGAGCCTGGGAAATACCAGATAGTGGCAGTAACAGAAACAGATTTAAAATACGTTTGAAGTTCATCATTCTCGTGGTTTGGAGTTAAATCGGATGAAAATAAATTGAAGAGTGTCAGGTGAACGAAACGGTATTTTATTCCGGATATTGAACGAAACAAAAATACCTATAAATTAGTTATTTAAACGCTTGAATTTTTTCATTTGAATGTTAATAGTTTGTCATAGAATTGAAAAATCTGTTGAAGTTGAATTGTTTTAACTGAAAATTCTTTAGTATTGAGAGCAGTATTCAATTTCTGTTAAAATCTTTTCGTTTTGATGGATTAGTTTGTAAAAATGATTAAAATTGTCATCAAATCTTACATATCGTTATGAACGTCGTTTTCTCTTGTAATTAACTAACGAAACTATGTATCTTCACAATCGTAAGACGAACACCAAATAGATCCAGGATGTTGAGGAAGTTATTGATAGCATGTATGATAGCTTATTGTGGCGTGGCTTCAGGCCAGGATCCTGAGTTCACTCAGTTTTATGCTAATCCGCTTTACCTTAACCCGGCCTTTGCGGGAACTGCCCGATGCCCCAGAGTAAATCTGAATTATCGCAACCAGTGGCCTGCACTTACCGGCACATTCGTTACCTATTCCGCTTCCTACGATCAACATGTAGAAGCCTTGGGAGGTGGTGTCGGTCTGCTTGTTTTAAATGATAAGGCAGGGGAGAATACACTCAACACGACTAATATCAGCGGGATTTATTCTTATCAGTTGAATGTTACCCGTGAGTTTTCAATAAAGTTCGGAATGCAGGGAACCTATGTTCAGAAAAAGCTGGACTGGGAGAAGCTTACTTTCGGAGATATGATCGATCCGCGTTACGGATTTATTTATGAAACCCAGGAAATCAGGCCGAATACAAATAAGGGTTTTTGGGATTTTTCTGCCGGAATACTTGGTTATAGCAATAAAGTTTATGGCGGGATCGCGGTAAATCACATTACGGAGCCCGAAGAGTTTTATATAAAAGCCGCGCCAGGCAGTAAATTGCCCATGAAAATTACCGGACACGTTGGAGCTGTAATCCCTATTGGTAACAGCAGAGATGGAGCAACATACTTTTCGCCTAACTTCCTTTATCAGAAACAACGTGATTTTGAACAATACAATATTGGAGTCTATTTTGCCAAAGCACCACTTGTTGGAGGTATCTGGTACAGGGGTAAGGACTCTTTCATTGTACTAGTCGGATTGCAGCAAGGCATATTTAAATTCGGATACAGTTATGACGTGACTGTTTCAAAGCTTGCCAAATCTTCAGCAGGCTCTCATGAATTGTCCGTTGGACTTCAATTTCCATGTCATCCTAAAAAGAAGCGTTTCAGAACCATTAAATGTCCAGCTTTTTAGAGAATTAAAATAAAATAAATACATTTGGCACTCGTTAGTATTAACAAAATCACCCTGATGAAAAGAATCATGTGGAATAGCTTCAGTTTGGTAGCTGTAGCCCTGCTTATTGCCGCCTGTGGAAAGGAAAAATCGTCTGTTACAGGCTGGAATTACAATGATCCTAAGAACGGAGGATTTGAAGTAGCACCCTATGACGAGCAGGAAACCGGTCCGGGGCTGGTTCTTATCGAAGGTGGTACATTCACCATGGGGAGAACAGAACAGGATATTACCCAGGATTGGAATAACATTCCGCAAAGGGTTACTGTCAGTTCATTCTATATGGATGAAACTGAAGTAGCTAATGTTCACTATTTAGAATATTTATACTGGATTTCCCGTGTTTTTGCAATGGATTATCCTGAAGTTTACAAAAAAGCACTCCCTGATACACTCGTTTGGCGTGACAAATTGGCCTATAATGAGCCTTTTGTTGAATTATACTTCCGCCATCCTGCCTACCAGCAATATCCTGTCGTTGGAGTTAACTGGCTTCAGGCCACTGATTTCTGCGCCTGGAGAACAGACAGGGTGAATGAGCAGATTCTTATCCGTGAAGGGATTCTGCGTCTTAATCCAAACCAGATCAATGAGGATAATTTTAACACAGAAGCCTATTTGGCCGGACAATATGAAGGTTTGGTAAAAAGTGATCTGATGGATCTCAATCCAAGTTCAGGCGCGAATGGATCAAGAAAAGTACGTCTGGAAGATGGTATATTTTTACCCGAATATCGTTTACCAACTGAAGCTGAATGGGAATATGCGGCACTCGCTCAGATTGGAAATACTATCTATGAGCGAGTAACGGATCGTCGGCAGTATCCTTGGAACGGACATATCGTTCGTAATAAAGATGAAAAGTACAAGGGTCAGATGATGGCTAACTTTAAGCGTAGCCGAGGTGATAACATGGGAACTGCAGGATTTTTAAATGACAATGCGGATATTCCGGCTCCGGTGCATTCTTACTGGCCGAATGACTATGGCCTGTACAACATGGGTGGTAATGTAAATGAATGGGTAAAGGACGTTTATCGTCCACTTTCACCTGAAGATAAAAGTGACTTCAATCCCTATAGGGGCAACGTTTTTGAAACACAACAACGTGATGAAGAGGGGCAGATAATTGAAAAGGACACACTGGGTCGAATTCCATCCAGGGCTGTAACACCGGAAGAAAATGTCGACCGCAGAAATTATACATTCTCAGATAACATCAATTTCCTTGATGGAGATGAGGAAGAAATTAAATACGACTTTGGTGCTACTTCTTTAATTAATGACAGGGCTCGAGTGTATAAAGGTGGTTCATGGCGCGACAGAGCTTACTGGTTGTCTCCCGGAACCCGTCGTTTTACAGATGAAAATCAAAGTACCAATGACCTTGGATTTCGCTGCGCGATGACTCGTGTTGGTAGTCCGGTTGGACTTGGAACAAAACCTAAAACGAAGATCAAGTAATTTAATTGCCACGAATGCACGAATATTTCTGTGTCACTCTTTTTCGTGTATTTCT
>CAYHFJ010000109.1:0-10736 GCA_964355885.1 uncultured Flavobacteriales bacterium | reverse complement strand
TTACTCCAATCGTTGTTGATCTTGCGAATGGAGCATCCGCTAATGATTGCTGGATACACGATGAAAAGGATCGTGTGAAATCCGGAATCCTTACTCACTTCTTTGACAATCCCAATTCACCCGGACATTTGCCTCGTCCTTTCGGTGTGTTCTTCGTTGAAGACCGCCCACGCTACGAAGACGGTATGCAAAAGCAAATCGATGACATGACTGCCAAGCGTGGTAAAGGCGACCTGGATGCTTTGCTGAGAGGGAAAGAGACTTGGACGGTGAATTAAGATTTCACAATTCTGAAAATTTAAAAACCGAGGTTTGGCTCGGTTTTTTTTTGTGTATGATCTGATTGAGTGTTGGAAAGAACCAGACTTCAAGATTAAAATTCAGTTCAATAAAAAAGGGGCACAAGGCCCCTTTGTATTGTGAAAACAATAGGATCAGAAATTAAAGTTAACCCCTACTCGGAAGAAGGAGATGTCATAACCGAGTTCTGCATGTACTCCGAAATTAGGAACGAAGTTGTAATGCGCCCCAACAAATACCCCGGCAACTGGATTAACTCTGTTATAAGAGTAAGAATAATTGTAGTAATCTGAGTATGGGTCCTTATAGTTATTAAATCTTAATCCGAATGTTACTCCTGCATAAGGATCAAATTTATTGTTTTTGTCTTTAAGTAGTGTTAAATGGTAAGTACCCCTTAAGCCAATAATGGTGCTTGAATACTTAGATTTATAAGTGAGATATTTGGAAGTAGAACTTTTATAGGCAAGAACACCGCCAATACCAATTGTTCCCGGCCCGACTTCCGCGAAGAATCCATGATCATAGGAAAGGTACAAGGTTGGCGAAACGGTTGATGATCCATAATAACCGGAGTAGTTAGCATAGTCAACACCCATACCTATTCCAAGACCAATAACATTCGACCCTTTATCAAATGCCGGCTCTGCACCAAAAGTTGTGCTTGACAAAAGGAGTAATACAAAAACTCCACAAATTGCTTTCTTGTAATTTTTTAAAATAGTGCTTTTCATAATTATTGATTTAATATTATTTTGAATGAGAATGTATTCCGCAAAAATATCTGATAAAGCTTTCAAATCAAAGGAATGAAATTTATTTTTTTCACATTTCCATGACTTAGCTCAGGTATTTGCCAACGATAGGCATCCGCCTGCCCATCCCAAATGCTTTTGGAGAGATTCGCAGGATTGGAGGTGTTTGAAATCGTTTATACTCGCTGGTATTGACCAATTTCAAGACGCGTTTTACCAGATCCGCATCAAAGCCTGATTTTATGAGTTCGTTCGGACCTTTTCGTTGTTCGATGTATTGGTATAAAACCTGGTCTAAAATATCGTATTCAGGGAGGGAATCCGAGTCTTTTTGGTTGGGTCGAAGTTCGGCGGAAGGGGGCTTGGTTATTATTTCTTCCGGAATGATGCTTCCATTCCTGTTGATGTACCGGCAAAGTTCATATACTTCCGTCTTATACAAGTCCCCGATAACTGATAATCCACCGCACATATCGCCATAGAGTGTTCCATAACCTACCGCCATTTCACTTTTATTGGAGGTGTTCAAAAGGATATAGCCGAATTTGTTGGACAAGGCCATTAGCAATACTCCCCGGATGCGGGCTTGTATGTTTTCTTCGGCTACACTAAAAGGCAAGCCGGCAAATTGTGTTTTTAAAGTCTCAAGAAAATTATCCATCAGGGATTCAATGGAGATGTTCTCATGCTCTATGCCTAAAGTTTTTACCAGATCCATAGAATGTTCGACAGATCCCTTCGATGAAAACGCGGAAGGCATCAATACCCCTTTTACATGTTCCGGTCCCAGTGCCGCTGATGCCAGGGTTGCCACTAATGCGGAGTCAACTCCTCCGGATAAACCAAGAATAGCTTTCCTGAATCCGAGTTTATGAAAGTAGTCGCGAATACCCATCACCAGCGCTTGATGGATGCGCTCAATTTTAGATGGACTGGACTTTTTGGAATCAACTTTTATCGCTGAAGAAAGGAACATGGATTCCGGGTCAAAGTCAACATACTGGAGATCTTCTTCGAAGTAGCTTAACTCCTGTACGGTATTTCCGTCTTTGTCAAGTGCGACAGATCCTCCATCAAAAATTATTTCCGTTTGCGCGCCGACATGATTCACATACAGAAGCGGTAACCGGTATTTCATTACGTTTCGCAGAAGAATGGATTTTCTTTGCTCCGCATGCTCATAGGTGAATGGAGAAGCGGCGATGTTAATCATTAAAGATGGCTTCCCGGTGATGAGGCTTTCCATCGGACAGGTGATGTAAATCGGATCATCTTCCACATTCCAGAGATCTTCGCAGATGGTCAATGCAATAGATACTCCGTTTACGTTGATGCAGTGCAAGGAAGCATTGGGTTCGAAATATCTGTATTCGTCGAAAATGTCATAAGTCGGAAGCAGTGTTTTGTGGATGGTATCAATAACTTTTCCATCTCTGAGTACACAGGCTGAATTAAAAAGACTCTTCCCTTCCAGTTTTGGATTCCCTGTGGGTAAGCCCACAATGGCAGTGATTCCAACGCATTCCGAGGCAATGTCAAGTGCCGCATCTTTACAACGTTGAATAAAATCGTCAAACTCAAGAAAGTCCTGCGGAGGGTAAGCACTGATACATAGTTCGGAGAATACAACCAGGTCGGCTTTATGTTCAGTGGCGGTACGGATGCTTTCTTTAATTTTTAGAACATTGTTCTTAAAATCTCCGATAGTATAATTCAGTTGTGCTAAAGCGATACGCATAAAAAAATCCCGTCCAACCAATGGAGGTTGAACGGGACAAAGGTATGGAATGCAGGCTTAGAACAAAACGCCTATGCTCAAGCCAAAGTAATTGGATTTCTGGGTTAAAGCGCCGTCAGCAATATCCATAAAACCATTGTTGAAGACCAGGCCGAGGGCAAGATTTGTATTTCCGCTGATGTTGTATTCTATACCTCCGGAAATAATCATGCTAACATTGAGGCCGTTAATCTCTTTTTTGATATCAACGTTATCTTCACTATAAGTGCTTGTTCCAATAGAACCGGCGCTTGTACTTGTTTCAATTGTTCCTTTGGTGTCTGCTCGGGCTCTGATTTTAAATCCGGGAGCTAGTCCAATTTGTAAAAAGTATCTGAAATATCCGATTTCATTTGTTTTTAGCTTCAATGTCAAGGGTATTTCGATGTATTGTAATTTCATTGACGCTGAAGAGACAGTCTTGGTTGTAGTGTCATTGACAGTAACGCTATTTTCACCCTTGATTTTAGCATTGCGGTACGCTACATCAATACCGGTGGCAAAAGCATAATTTTCCGCAAATCGAAATTCGGTCACCAGCCCATAGGCAAGTCCCAGACTACTTCCATCTCCTTTGGTATCTTTGTCGTCTGTTTTAATCCAGCCCAGACTTGGTACGACTTTCAGGCCGAAATGAAACACAGGATCAGTACCTTGCGCGAAAGCAAGCTGAGTACTGAAGAACAATAAAAATAAAATTCGAAATATCTTTTTCATATTTGCATGATTTTTAGAATTACAATATTACAGAAAAAAATGATCTTTAAGATACTTCCGGCACTCTTGTTTTTATACATAGGAATGTTGATTACTTCGTGTAAACCGGAAAGAACTGAGAATAAAAAGGAGCAGTCAGGAGTACAGCTTAGCCTTCAGCGATTTGAACAGGATCTGTTTAACAGTGATCCGCGAAACATGAGTTCTGAATTAGTTCGCTTAAAAAATAAATATGGTTCCTTCTTTGATCTTTTTGCTTTTCAGATCACAAGACTTGGATCAAGAGATTCAAGTCAGATGTCGGCCAACTTTGCAAATTTTATAGTTGATACGAACTTTCGTGCAGTGTTCAATGAGTGCTCAACACTTTTCGGAGATTTTAAGGGGGAGTATGAAAGTCTTGATAAGGCCTTTACTAACTATTCAACTTTTTTTCCTGAAAAGAAAATTCCGGAAATCGTCACACTTCTCTCTGTATTCTCCTATCCGATTGTAGTTGATTCGGCGAGGCTTGGAATCAGTCTGGACATGTATATGGGGACAGAATGCCGGTACTATTATACTCTTGATCCGCCTCTTCCATTATTTTTGAGGAACAGGATGCGTAAGGAATATGTTGTTCCGGATGCAATGCGAGGCTGGCTGGAAAGCGATTATGGAATTGATGAGTCAAGCGCAAAAATTGTTGACATGATGATCAGTCAGGGTCGTATTCTATGTGTACTCGATGAGATTTTGCCTGAGATGCATGACACCTTGAAATCCGGTTTTAGTATGACTCAACTTGAATGGTGCAAAGCAAATGAATCAAAGATATGGTCATTCTTTATTGAGAATAAGTTGTTGTTCAGTGATGATCCGAATCTGCTTCAGAAGTATGTGAATGAGGGTCCGACAACAAATGGATTTCCAGAGGAATCGCCGGGGAATATTGGAAAATTCGCGGGATGGCGGATTTGCAAGTCTTATTTAAAAAATAATGCCGACATTTCTCTGAAAGAATTGATGGAAGAAAAAGATATGATGAAAATATTTCAACAGTCGAAATATAAACCTGCAAAGTAATTCGTGCTTTATAAGTTATAATTAATAATTAAGGAAATTGAAAATGACACAATCTGAAGTAAAATTTACAGTCACATTAGACAGTGATAAAGTTCCCGTTAAAATAGAATGGGAAGCCAGTGAAAGTGGGGTAGAGGGTAGAAAAGCCTGCAACGCGACGCTGCTGACTATGTGGGATCCGAAAGAAAACACAACACTTCGCATCGATCTCTGGACAAAAGACATGATGATAGAAGATATGAAAAGATTCATCTATGAGAATTTTATCACCCTTTCTGATACCTATTTACGGGCTACAAACGATAAGGAATTGTCAGATGAAATGAAGAAATATGCGGAAGTTTTCGGAAGAAAGGCCGGAGTACTCGGGACTCACTGATCTTCAGGGATTTTTTTTCTTTAAATTTTTAGGAGCTTTAAAAATAAGATTCGTTTGTTCAATGAAGTCGAGAATTTCGTCTCGTCCTCTTTTTTTCTCCGCGGAGGTTACAAACATAATCATAAGCTCGTCCCAGCTTTCACTTAATTTTTTCCGATATTTTTCAACGCTGAGGTTTACCTGCTCGGCTGATAATTTATCCGCTTTTGTAAAAACCAAAACAAATGGAATTTCATTTTCTCCAAGCCAGTGAATAAATTCAAGATCATTTTTTTGAGCACTTAGTCTTACGTCAATCAACACAAAAACATACAAGAGATTCGGACGAAACTTCAGGTAGTCCCGAATCATTTTATCCCAGGTGGATTTGTTCTCCTTCGAGACCCGCGCATATCCGTATCCCGGCAAGTCGACCAGATACCATTTTTCGTTAATAATAAAATGATTGATAAGTTGGGTCTTCCCGGGTGTCGATGAAGTTTTAGCCAGTCCCTTGCGACTGGTAAGCATATTTATTAATGATGATTTTCCAACATTACTTCTTCCGATGAAGGCATATTCCGGGAATGCCGGTGCCGGGCAGTTTTTATAGTCGGTTTGACTGATTACAAATTCTGCTTCCTTGATTTCCATAGGTGAGAAATGGGCGTTGTAAAGGCAACCGGTAGAATGTTGCGGATGTGAAAAAAAATAGCTTATGCCTATACTTTTGACAGGAGTTTGGTAAGCCAGGCATCAAGTATATTGTTGAATTCCTGTGATTGTTCCATCATAGGCGCATGACCGCAATTGTCAACCCAGAATAATTCTGAATTAGGGATAAGTCGGTTGAATTCTACGGCAACAGCCGGAGGAGTAATTGTGTCTTGTTTCCCCCAGATCAAACAGGTAGGCAATTTCATGTCTTTCAGATCATCGCTCATGTTATGCCTGATGGCGGATTTAGCCAGAGAAAGTATTCTGATCAGCTTTGCTTTATTGTTTACGATCTCATACACTTCATCAACCAATTCTTTTGTCGCGTTGTTTGGATTATAAAACGTGTATTCCACTTTTGTTTTGATAAAATTATAGTCTTCCCTTTTTGGGAAAGTGCCGCCCAATGCATTTTCATAAAGACCGGAACTCCCGGTTAATACCATGGCCTTTACATCTTCAGGGTGACGTTTTATATAAACTAAAGCCACATGTCCTCCCAAAGAATTGCCTATCAAAATAGGTGACTTATATTTTTTGAATGAAATAAATTCATGAATATTTTCAGCCAGTGCTTTGACATTGGTATTCAGAACCGGAAGTGTATAAATCGGCATGAGTGGGATTACCACTTTATACGACTTTGAAAATATTTTTACAACATCAACCCAGTTGCTCAATGCTCCAAACAACCCATGTAACAGAATGAGCGGTTGGCCCTGACCTTCCTCAATGTAGTGAAAATCATTTTCGCGTTTAATCTCGTAACGCATATAATAGTTTTTCCAAATGTAAATAAAAATAAAGAAGAGTTGGGGGTTCTTGTCAGAGACTTTATTCAACCACATGATGTTCATCATAAATCAGTAGTATGATTTACTATCCTTTAGGGACAGTACATGCGCAAAATTTGTCAGTGGAATTTATCCGGCAGTTGATTTTTGGATTCGCAGCCCTCACTAAACTTGGCCGCACCTTCGACCTCTTGAATCCCTTGCTGGTGGCGGGTTTTATAAAAGTTTTCAACAAAGTGGCAAAAAGTGGCAAAAAGTGGTAAAAATTGCTTTACATTAGCGCAACGAAAAAAGAAGCCGGATGTCAGGGTTTATAGGCGAATTTCCATGTACAATAGATGCTAAAGGAAGGTTCCTTTTACCCGGTGCTTTAAAAAAGCAGATACCGGCGAAAGAGCAGAAGTCCTTTATCATACATCGTGGTATTGAGAAGCACCTGGTGATGTATACTCTTAAGGAGTGGACAAAAATCAGTGCGGAAGTCAATAAGCTGAATCTGTATGTGAAGAAGAACCGCGAGTTCATTCGCAAATTCAACAGAGGTGCTACCGAAATAGAATTAGATGGAACAAACCGTCTATTACTGCCAAAGTCATTAGCAGAGTTTGCGGGTATTGAAAAAGATATAGTGCTTTTCGCTTACGGAAATCGTATTGAAGTGTGGTCCGAAGCCGACTACGAACGAATGATGAAGGATGAGTCTTCGGACTTTGCGACACTGGCTGAAGAAGTAATGGGCAAACACAAAAATGATGATGACGACATATCATGAGCCTGTACTCTTACAAGAGAGCATTGATGCCTTGAATATCAGGGAGGATGGTCTCTATGTGGATGCAACATTTGGTGGCGGAGGTCATTCAGCTGAAATCCTTAGCCGTCTTGGTAAGAAAGGAAGGTTGCTCGTTATTGATCAGGATTTAGATGCGATGGAGAATGCTCCCAATGATCCGCGATGCATTTATGTGAGACATAATTATCGCTTTCTCTATCATTTTCTTCGCTACTACGCAATGATACCTGTTGATGGAGTTCTGGCTGATCTTGGAATTTCCTCTCATCAGATCGATGCGGCAGAACGGGGCTTTTCAATACGGTTCAATGCCGCGCTGGATATGAGAATGAGTCGTGATTCTTCCCTGTCGGCTGCGGATATTCTGAACAATTATTCTGAACCGGAATTGGTGAGGGTGTTTTCTGAATACGGTGAGGTCTTTAATTCGAAAACACTGGCGAAAAGGATCATTGAAGCAAGGGCTTTAAAGCCTATTCATGAGATTGATGAATTCAAAGCCGTGATGTCTCCCGTGGCTGACCGTATGCATGAATCTCAGTATTACGCGAAAGTTTTTCAGGCTTTACGAATTGAAGTGAATGATGAGCTGGGTTCCTTAAAGGAAATGCTGACACAATGTATCCGTGCAATTCGTCCAGGCGGACGCTTGTCAGTCATCACTTACCATTCATTGGAAGATCGCATCGTTAAAAATTTTATTGCAAAAGGAAAGTTCGAAGGCGAAGTTCAGAAAGATATGTTTGGAAATGTGCCTGATGTAGCTTTCAAGTCCGTGAATAAAAAGCCTTTGACCGCGGGAGAGCAGGAGGTTAGTGAGAATCCTCGTTCACGAAGTGCTAAACTCAGAATAGCTGAAAGGATGAACCCATGAGCAAAAACAAACTAAAGCAAAAAGAGGAGGCTGAGGTGCCCAAAGTTTCGAATTCCAGGAAACAGAATATTAGCGGTGCCAGAAAACTGATACGGTTCATTAATGTTTTTGGAGTTTTTAACCGGAACCAGATTGTAAGGGCTATGCCTTTCATTCTGTTTATCACCGTGATGGTAATTGGTTATATCGCGAATAGTTATTACGCTGAACGAATAGTCAGAGACATCAACAAAACAAAGAAGGAATTGAAGGAAAAAAAGGCTGAGCATATTTCAGTTCAGTCCGCTTTGATTTCCGACAGCAAACAGTCTTCTGTAGCTAAATCGGTTGAGTCAATGGAGATCAAAGAGAGTACCGAGCCACCACATCTGATCCGTGCAGAAAAAACGGAACGAAAAAAGAAATAATTAATCAAGGGGAGCAGCATGAAAATCAAAAAAGATATCATGTGGAGGATTCATGTATCCTTTCTCATGATGTGTATTATGGGGATTGCGATAATGGTTCAGATTTTTCGTATTCAATTTGTTGAAGGTGACAAATGGAGGAAGCTGGCGGAAGAGAAAACGATAAAGTTTATGTCAATCGAAGCGTCACGCGGAAATATTTATGCCGATGATGGAAGAAGTCCTTTGGCAACATCTGTTCCGGTCTATGATGTACGTGTAGACACACGCGCTGATGGTCTAAGTAAGACGACATTTGACTCGGGATTGGATTCACTTGCCTTGAAACTCTCGGAATTATTTAAAGACAAATCACAAGCCGATTATAAGCGTGAGTTGAAAAGTGCTTACGCTGAAAGAGACCGTTATTTTCTCGTCAAGAGAAATGTGAGCTACAGTCAGTTGCAGGAGTTGAAAAAATTTCCTGTCTTCCGTCTGGGCAGAAATAAGGGTGGGTTGATGATTGATCAGAGAAATGTACGTGAATTGTCATTTCAAAAACTTGCCGCGAGAACTATTGGAACATTACGTGATGTGAAGCCTGTCGGGATTGAAGCTGCTTATAATGAGGAGCTGAAAGGAACCAATGGTAAACGTCTCATGCAACGCCTGAGCGGAAATGTGTGGATGCCTGTTCCTGATAAAGCTGAAATGGAACCTAAGGATGGAAATGATTTAATCACAACAATTGATATTAATATTCAGGATGTAGCAGAGCAATCCTTGGAAAATCATCTCCGTTTTCATAATGCCGATCATGGTTGTGCAATACTGATGGAAGTAGAGACAGGTGAGATTAAAGCTATCGCGAATTTATCCAGGACGCCCGCCGGTAATTATGATGAGACATATAACTATGCTATTGGTGAAGCCTCTGAGCCCGGTTCAACTTTTAAGATGGCTTCTTTGCTGGTTGCTTTTGACGACGGACTTGTTGAGGCCAACGATACGGTTGCGGTAGGTAATGGGAGTTATTCCTACTCAGGACAATGGATGAAAGATTCCCATCCTCCAAAAGCAAGCCGCTTATCTGTTCAACAGGCTTTCGAAACATCTTCAAATGTCGGTATCTCAAGAATTATCACCCAGCTTTATTCAAAGCGTCCGGAAGCTTTCATGGAGAAGCTTCATTCGTTCGGACTCGGTAAGCCTCTTGGACTTGAGATCAGTGGAGAGGGTGCTCCGCGTATAAAATCAACGACTGATAAGGATTTTAACAGTCGCGTATCTCTTCCATGGATTTCTATAGGTTATGAATCCAGATTAACGCCTTTGCAGATGCTGGCATTTTATAATGCGGTTGCCAATAACGGACGCATGGTCCGTCCCCGTCTGATCAAAGAAATCCGTCACCATGGTATCCTCGTAAAGGAATTTCAACCGGAGATAATTCGCGATTCAATTGCCAGTCAGGAAGCGTTGAGCAAAATGCGCATGTTACTCGAAGGTGTTGTTGAAAATGGAACGGCCTCTTCACTGAATAAGTCGCCATATAAAATTGCAGGTAAAACCGGTACCGCGCAGATCTCGAATCCAAAATACGGCTATGATGTGAGTCACCGGTCATATCAGGCTTCTTTTGTCGGCTATTTTCCGGCGGACAAACCTAAATATTCATGCATCGTAGTTGTCTATGCTCCGTCCAATAATTTTTATTACGGTGGCGCGGTTGCTGCTCCTATATTTAAAGAGGTAGCCGATAAGGTTTTTTCAAATCATTTTGAGCTGCAGAAAGAGCAGATTGATCAGGATACTATTTTAAATGCATTGCCTCTTGCACTCGTTGGTCACCATAAAGATATAAGGAATGTGCTGGCAAGACTGAATCAACCAATGGAATCAGTCAATCAGGATGCTTCATGGGTATCGACAAGTTTACGCGACGATAAAGTTGTACTTCAGGAAAGAAAAGTTCAGAAGGGAATTGTTCCCAATGTATTGGGAATGGGAGCGAAGGATGCAATGTATTTGTTGGAAAATTCCGGACTGCGCGTAAAAATCAATGGTAAGGGTGTAGTAACCCGACAGTCTTTAGGTGCAGGAAGTCGCCTCATGAAAGGTGATATGATCATGATAGAGCTCGGTTAATTATGAAGTTGCTGAAAGACATCATTTATAAAACAGGCATCGTCGATGTTTC
>CAYHFJ010000108.1:0-10938 GCA_964355885.1 uncultured Flavobacteriales bacterium | reverse complement strand
GAATATTAAAAGTGAAATTTTGATTTCCCGGATCTGATTTTACCGGTAGTACCACCGATGGCAGGTAGCGAGGAAGAATTTCTTTGAAGGCATCGAAGACGGTAGCCAATTCAAATTGCCCAAGAATATCAGCGTCCATAAAGTCTGAATTAAGTCTCAGCCTCTTGGAATTATCTGTCTCCTTATTTGCAGAAAGGGTTATATTTCCTATTCGATACATTTTTGGTCCGCTACGCAAAAAGGTATTACTTACTTCGATGGAGCCTTCCAGATTGTCCAGTTTATTTCCCCTGAGAGAAGTTGTGATGGAGGTGCGAAGTACATTCTCATCAGGCAGATCAATGAGATGTAGAGAATCCAAGTTCGCGTTTTCTATTAATGCCGTGAAATTAAAAAGAGGAAGCTCTTCTCTGAAATCAATGGCTCCCTGAAAGTCTAGGTCGAGATTTGGTTCATGGATGGTCAGTGCTCCATTAAAAAGCTTTTTGGAAAGTTCTCCATCAACCTTAATATTTCTGTAAGTGTATCTTTTAATTTCGATGGATTGAACGGTCCCTGTCATGCGGGCATCGATATTGTCCAGTCGTAATCCGCTTCCCTTTACCTGAGCATTGAATGAAACTTTACCTATATCGCTCATGGCTGTCAGTTGTCCGATATCGAAGTTTGTTGCGGATAAATGACCCTTATAAATATAATTTGAATTTTTAGCATCGTGTTTCAGGTTCAGGTCGGAAGAAAGGTATCCTAACGCTGTTGTGAAATTACCGTAAGCTACGAAGTCACTGTAGAATCCTGTAAACTTACCTGTAAACTTTACATCTCCCAGTTGGGCCATGTTATCCGGAAGTTGCAATGTTCGGCCCTCCGTAAAAGGATATAACGGAAACAATTCAATATCCTTTTTATTAGTTATAATTTCATCCGCCTGTACATCCATGAATGTTTCAGCTATATAGGGTAGTCCATACAATCCCAGATTTCCTCTGAGTACAGATTTCTCGCCCCACTTCAGTATCACATTTTTTCCTTTAAATTTATTCACTGTACCGCGAAAATTTCCTTCGAGTTTAAGTGAGTTATTTATTCCCCAGATATCATGAGCGAAGTAAGCTATGTCTGTAAAGGACACAGTGGTTTTATCAAAGTCAGCCTTCCAGTGTATTAAGCTGGTGAACCATTTGAAATCGGCAAAGCTATCATAGTCAAATGTCAGGTTACCTTTTATTTCTGTTTGAGGCGATTTTATGAAGAGTTTATCGAAGCGCATTTGATCCGAAGCGATTTTTGCATCGGTATGAAATTCTTCCACATGGAATCCACTTTTTTCATGAAAGGTTAATTTGTTCACCTTTAAAAAAAGTGAATCTCCTTCGAAATACAATTCATCTATTTTTCCATTAACATTTGTGAGCGCGATATCAGAAAAGTTGATACCTACGGGTGACAGGGTATCTCCTTCAAGCCATCTGCTGAATGATACATCTGTTAATTGAATATCTTCCAGTCGAACATCCCAAGCTTTTGATGTAGTATCCGTTACAGACTCTGATCCGGAAAAATATTCTAATAAGAAGAAGATATTGTCATGTTCATCTCCCGTATGATGATTCAGATGAAAGGCAGCCTTTGTAATGTCAATATTATGAATCAGAATCTTTCTGTTGGCTGTACTAAAGTCCTTGACACTGACACTAATTTGTTTCGCGTATAAAAGTGTGTCGCCACGAAGGTCTTCAATATATACGCCATTAAGTGTAAAGCCGGACAGGAAATTAATGTGGACTTTATCAATCACGAGTGTCGTTTTCAGTTCCCTGGATAGATAGCTTGTTGCCTGTCGGGCAAGCCATGTTTGGAAAGAAGAAAATTGAATAAGGACAAATATTCCGCATAGGAATAGCAGAACTATACCTATTGTCCATAATACAAGTCGTTTAATTTTTTTGATACTTTTGGATTTTAGAAAATCTATTACAAAGCCCCTCTGTAACAAAGCAACTATCGTACCGTGTCAGACTCTCCCGTTTACATTCTTGGAATCGAATCTTCATGCGATGAGACTTCTGCTGCTGTACTCAGAGACAATAAGGAATTATCTAACATCATTGCTAATCAGGATCTGATTCATCGATTTTTTGGCGGCGTGGTACCTGAATTAGCGTCCAGGGCACATCAGCAAAAAATCGTTTTAGTGGTTGAAGAAGCCTTACGTGTCGCAAATATAACCAAAAACGAACTCCATGCTGTTTCCGTGACAATCGGCCCAGGGCTCATGGGTGCCTTACTTGTTGGTGTTTCATTTGCCAAGGCCATGGCATTTGGTTTGACTATCCCATTGATAGGAGTGAATCACATGCAAGGCCACGTCCTTGCTCATTTTTTGGAACCGGAAGCCGGAATAATTTTACCTAAGCCCGGTTTCCCATTTTTATGTTTGACGGTTTCCGGAGGCCATACTCAGATTATTAAGGTCATTGATCATCTTGAAATGAAAATTCTTGGTGAAACTCAGGATGATGCTGCAGGAGAAGCTTTCGATAAGGCAGCGAAAATTCTTGGCTTACCCTATCCCGGCGGACCTCTCATTGATAAATTGGCAAAAACCGGAGATCCTGTTAAGTACAAATTTCCAAAACCACATGTAGCCGGATTAGATTTTAGTTTTAGTGGACTGAAGACAGCATTTCTCTACTTTATACAAAATCAAGTGGGGAAGAATCCTGAATTTATAGATAACAACAAAGCAGACCTTTGTGCCTCTGTCCAAAAAGCCATCGTGGATATACTCTTAGCCAAAATTCAGCTTGCCTCAAAGGAAACTGGAATCAAAGACATTGCTATTGCAGGTGGAGTAAGTGCTAATTCTTACTTAAGGACTCATTTATCACAATTGGGAGAAAAGGAAGGTTGGAATTTATTCGTACCTCCAATGAAGTATTGTACTGACAATGCGGCAATGATTGCAATGGCAGGTTATTTTCATTTCAAAGCCGGCAATTTTTCTGATTTGAGTCTTTCACCCTCAGCAAGAATGCCTCTGACTTAAAAAAAAGACCCTCTTTATTCAAGAGGGTCTTTTTACCATTTATGCACAAACCTATCTTAGTGTGAGCATTATTCTCAGAGTACTTTATCAACGACTAACACATAACCATTGCTTGCGCGAACTGTTGCCAGAATGTTTGCACCATTTACCTGAACTTTTCCATCTTTCACGCTGAATAAAACTTTTTTACCTCCAAATAAAGTAATTTCTTGCCCATCTTTAAAATCTTCCGCTTTATATGATCCGACGATTACATGGTTGTACAATACATTTTCAAGATCATTTTTTTTCTCCTGTTTCATCAAATCGTCAAGTACTCCTGCAGGTAATGCTGCAAAAGCTTCATCTGTCGGAGCAAAGACAGTAAAGGGACCGTTGTTTGATAATGCATCAACCAGTTCTGCAGCAATAACTGCTTTCACCAATGTAGTATGATCCTTAGATCCGATGGCGATTTTTACAACATTAGGTTGTGAAACCTCATCAACGACTGTTGACTGCCCACCGGAAGCAACTACTTCGGCATTCGTTTCTGATTCAGGATTATCCGTTGTTTCATTATTATTAGAGCATGCCATGAAGCTCAGCGAAAGAAAGGCAAACAAGACTGTAAATAAGTTTTTAGTTTTCATTGGTTAGGAATTTAATGTATATGTTCAAAGCTCGAAATTACATCAAGTACAAAGCCGGCAGAATGACCAATATCATCAAATTGCTGATTTATATCAGCTTGATTCGTACAAAACAGTAATTTATAGCTTACTAAGGCCATTTAACGGAATGTGATTACATAAAACAATAAAACATTTACCAGATATTCACATGAAGGGAATCCGCTCTCCACATGGCATCGCCTTCTTTGATGCCAAAAGCTTCATAAAATTCAGGGACATTTGCAAATGGACCATTTACCCTAAGAAAATTTGGAGCATGTACGTTTGTCATGACCTGCAAAGCCAGTGATTCCTCCCGGGTGTGGCCTAACCAACCCATAGTGTAACCGAGAAAGTACCGTTGTGTCGGTGTGAGTCCGTCAATCTTCAACTCTTTCTTGTATTGTTCCGTTTTTTTAAATGCCTCAAAGCCAATTACAACACCTCCATGATCCGCAATATTTTCACCTAGTGTAGCCTCACCATTGATATGCAAGCTATCCAATACTACATAATCATTAAACTGCCTTGTGAGGCGATCAGCCTGCTTGGTGAATAGAATGGAGTCTTCAGCGGTCCACCAGTTATTGAGATTCCCGTCTGCGTCAAACTGCCTTCCCTGATCGTCAAAACCATGTGTTAATTCATGACCAATTGTTGATGCGGCGGCATATCCATAAATAATCGCGTCATCAGCCAGGGAATCCGGTAGACCGGGAATGAGGAATATGGCTGCAGGTAATACGATTTCATTGTTTGAAGGATTATAATACGCATTGTAAGTTTGTGGAGTCATTTCCCACTCGGTGCGGTCGACAGGTTTGTGTAATTTATCAATATAGTAAGCATATTGCCAGCGTTTACAATTCATGATATTCTCAGCATAAGAGGTTCTTTCTATTTCTAACTTCGAATAGTCTTTCCATTTATCCGGATAACAAACTTTTCTACTGATTTTTGAAAGTTTTAAAAGGGCTTTTTCTTTTGTCGTTGAACTCATCCAGCTCAATCCTTCTATTCTTTCTTTATATGTGTCAAGCATATTCTGTACCAGTTGATCATACCTTTGCCTTACATAGGGGGAAACATATTTAGCTACATACAATTGCCCAAGTGCATCTCCGAGATAATTCTCCTGAGTATCTAAAACTCTTTTCCATCTTAGCCTCTGTTCGGTAACTCCGGAAAGCACCTTACCATAAAATTGAAAATTCTGCTCGTCAAAGGCACTATTCAAATGCTCGGCATAATTGTTTATTAAATTCCAACGCAGATATGTTTTCCAGTCATCAACCGTAACGCTCTGTAAACTTTTATTGACTTGCGCAAAAAATTCCGGCTGTGCAATAATTATAGAATCAATATCCGTCAGATTCAGCTTATCCGCCATGACTTCCCAGTTCATTGCAGGAACAGATGCTGCAAAGGCCTTTGTCGACATCTTGTTGTAATTTGCATAAGGGTCTCTTAATGCCTCCAGTTTTCTGGAAGCTCCCGCTAGTTTTTTTTCAATATTAATGACCACTGAAGCATTTCTTTTAGCGAGTTTCTCATCGTCACCTAATAAGACAAACATTTTTGCGAGATGTTTCTCATACTCATTCCGGATATTCTTTGTGCGATTGTCAGTATTGAAATAATAATCCCTATCCGGAAGTCCAATACCTCCCTGATACAAATGGACAGCAACTTTCCCGCTATTCATTTCATCCTGATAAATAGCTATATAAAACAATGGATCACTTGAGATCTTTTGCAAATCGGCAACCATATCCAATACACTTTGTTTGTCTTTGATAGAATTAATTTGTTGCAATAATTTTGAAAGTGGTAAGATTCCTTCATTTTCAAGTTTTAGTGTATCCATGCCGATAGCCCAGAAATCTCCTATTTTCTGCGTGTTACTTCCCTTTACGGCATTTGAGTCACCGGAAGCTTCAGTGCAAAGTGTAACAAGTTTATCGTAGTTGTCATTACTAATCAGGTTGGAAATGCCCCATCTCTTTTCACTTTCAGGTATAGGATTGTTCTTCATCCAGTTTCCCGTGGCATATTTAAAGAAGTCATCTCCGGGGCTCACCGAACTGTCTATCCATTGCCAGAGGAAATCATCTTGGCTGACAGGCAAAGTGTCTGGTTTAATCGCTGATTTACAAGAAATGAGCAGCATAAAGCAACTCGCAAAAATGATAAGGGTGTAAGCAGGAAGTTTTAATCGCATAAGAACAGAATTGAGTGATGTGATTTTCGCCAATATTACATATATTTTCTGACCTAAAATTAACAAATCAATCCACTCATTTGCTTAGAATACAGTGACTTTAGGAATTATTCAACCATTCTTTTAAAAGTGAAGTCCTTACTTCTTGCTTTACTGTGACAAACCTGAAAGTCAGGATTCCTTAATTTATCGCAAATCGTGTTATGAAAAAAAATATTCACCCTGCATCCCTGTTGTTAATTGTATTTGCTCTTTCAATCAGCTTGACTTCAAAAAATTCTGAAGGGCAAGAAGTGATTCCGGATTCAACAATTCATTACGAAAATGAAAGGCATCTTAAGAATGTTCGTCAACTGACCTTCGGCGGAGATAATGCCGAAGCCTATTATAGTTTTGACAGTGAAATGTTGGTATTTCAGGCGAGCAATCCGGCATGGAATGTTGAGTGTGATCAAATTTATTATTCAAAAATTGATTCCTTTGCTCCAGTGATGGTGAGTACGGGTAAGGGACGAACCACATGTTCCTATTTTCTTGGAGGGGATAGTTTAGTGCTCTATGCTACGACTCATTTAGCGGAAGAAAGGTGCCCGCCAAAACCTGCACGAAGACCCGATCATAAATATGTGTGGGCTATTTATCCAACCTTTGATATTGTCGTAAGTGATCTCAGGGGGAATATTGTGCGACAGCTAACAAAAGAGAAAGGTTACGACGCGGAAGCTACTGTCAGTCCTGACGGTAAGCAGATCGTGTTTACTTCCACACGCAGTGGAGATCTTGAGTTATACACCATGGATGCTAATGGGAATAATGTGAAGCAAATTACTAAAGAACTAGGCTATGACGGTGGCGCTTTTTTTTCTCCGGATAGCAAAAAGTTAGTCTTCCGGGCTTCCAGACCCAAAACAGATGCCGAAGTTAAAGAGTATACGGAATTACTCGCTCAGGATTTGGTGATGCCTACTAATATGGAAATATATGTTTGTAATGCGGATGGTTCCGACCTGAAGAAGATTACCAATTTGGGTGGAGCTAACTGGGCTCCCTTCTTTTCTCCTGATGGCAAGAAAATTATTTTTTCAAGTAATCATGTGACGAAGGGATATAAATTTAATTTATGGATGTGTAATTTGGAAGGTGGTGATCTTGAGCAGATTACTTTCGATAAGGTTTTTGACGCATTCCCTGTATTTTCTCCTGATGGAAAGAAAATTGTATTTTCGAGCAACAGAAACAATGGAGGTTCACATGCAACAAATCTTTTTATCGCGGATTGGATTTATTAGTGACTTAGATCTGAAATCTTTTCGTGAATTTCTGATCTTATTCACTACATCAACCATTTTTTTATTATGAAATCCGGAAGAATTGTTATCATACTCACAATTCTATTCGTATTTATTGTCATCTATGTCAATAAATGCAATAAACCAGCTTCTACTCTTTCCACTTCCGGAAAATCAGGAGCCTCTTCCATAATGCATGTGAATGGTTTTATTGCTCAGCCTGGTATTGTTTCTGAAGTTATACATGTTACAGGTTCTCTTCTTTCAAATAAAGAAGTTGAGATTAGAAATGAGATAGCAGGAAAACTTGTAAAAATTTATTTTCAGGAAGGAACTGAAGTCAGGCAAGGCGAACTTCTTGTAAAAATATATGATCAGGATCTACAGGCTCAACTTAAAATATTACAGCTTGAAGAACAATTACTAAAGATCAAGGAATCGAGACAAGCAGATTTACTAAAAGTTCAGGGGATTAGCCTGCAGGAATATGATGAGTCTCTAAATGCATTGCAGCAGGTTCAGGCTGAAATAGATGTTCTGAAAGTTC
This sequence comes from uncultured Flavobacteriales bacterium, assembly GCA_964355885.1. Taxonomy (GTDB): domain Bacteria; phylum Bacteroidota; class Bacteroidia; order AKYH767-A; family 2013-40CM-41-45; genus QQVM01. The sequence goes on along the minus strand of CAYHFJ010000108.1, from coordinate 3,179 downwards.
AGATCTCAAAAACAGAAATAAAGGCTCCATTCTCCGGCAAGGTCGGACTTGAGGCAGTAAATGAAGGTGCTTTGCTTGGGCTGAATACAAAGATTGTCACATTGCAGGAAATCAATCCTATGAAACTTGAATTTTCTGTTCCTGAACGATACCAGGCTTTGATCAGTATTAATCAGAAAGTACTGTTTTCAATTGAATCCAATAACAAAGAAATGGATGCTCAGGTCTATGCCATGGAACCAAAAATTGACCCTCACACCCGTTCGGTTGTACTTCGGGCACGTACGGGTAATGCAGATGGAAAATTGATACCGGGAGCTTTCGCCAGAGTAAAGATTCCATTGATCAATATTGATGGAGCACTAATGATTCCTTCTCAAGCAATCATTCCTGAATTAAAAGGCTATAAGTTGTTCGTGCAAAAAAATGGTAAAGCCTTACCGCGTAAGGTTGAGATTGGAATTAGAAATGATTCAACGATACAGATTGTTTCCGGTATTGAAGCCGGTGATACAATTTTAACTAATGGGATAATGCAACTGCGTCCGGACATGCCGGTTAAAGTAAAGTTATAGTGATTTTATTTATTAATATTTTAGTCAATGAGTTTATCATCCATCAGTCTGAAACGTCCGGTCTTTGCCATAGTGATGTCCATCATCATTTTGCTCTTTGGACTTATTGGATTTGATTTTTTGGGTGTACGTGAATATCCTTCTCTTGATCCACCGGTTATTACAGTGCGGACCAACTACACGGGAGCGAATGCTGAAGTTATAGAGTCACAGATCACGGAGCCTTTAGAGAAGGTGATCAACGGAATCGCCGGTATCCGGTCTATATCCTCTGCCAGCAATCAAGGGTCAAGTGTGATTACGGTTGAATTCGGTCTTGAAATTGATCTTGAAGCGGCAGCTAATGATGTCAGGGATAAAGTGGCACAAGCTTTACGCCAGCTTCCACAGGATATTGATGCACCTCCGGTGGTAACAAAAGCAGATGCAAACAGTGACGCGGTTATTTCCATGACTGTAGTGAGTAATTCGAGGAGTCAGCTTGAGGTTAGTGATTATGCTGCAAATATTATTTTGGAACGTTTACAAACAATTCCCGGTGTTAGCACAGTACAGATCTGGGGAGAAAAAAAGTACGCGATGCGTATCTGGCTGGATCCGCAAAAACTCAGTGCCCACCATCTTACGGCAGTGGATGTTGAGAATGCGATTCATCGTGAAAATATTGAAATGCCCGGAGGAAAGCTTGCAGGTAATAACACTGAACTTACCGTAAAAACAATGGGGAACTTGAGTTCAGAAGCGGAATTTAATAATCTGATTATTTCTTCTTCCGGTACTCAGAACATCAGACTTCAGGATATAGGCTATGCCAGGCTTGGTACGGAGAATGAAGAAACAATTCTCAAAGAAAGCGGCACTCCAATGATTGGAATGGCAATCGTTCCACAGCCCGGCTCTAATTATATTGATATCGCTGACGAATTTTATAAAAGGTATGAGCAATTGAAAATTGATTTACCGGAAGATTTCACCTTGAATATCGCTCTTGATAAAACACTGTTTATCCGGCAATCCATCTTTGAAGTTGGCGAAACATTGCTAATAGCTTTTATTCTCGTAGTACTGATTATTTTTTTGTTTTTCAGAGATTGGCTTATTGCTCTCCGTCCGCTCATTGATATTCCGGTATCTCTCATAGGGGCATTTTTTATTATGTACCTAGCAGGTTTTTCTATTAATATACTCACACTGTTGGCTATAGTCTTGGCTACAGGTCTTGTTGTTGATGATGGAATAGTTGTGACCGAAAATATTTATAAGAAACTGGAGAGCGGAATGAGACCTCTTGATGCAGCGCGCGAAGGATCGAATGAAATATTTTTTGCCGTTGTCTCCACCTCCATCACCCTAGCGGTAGTCTTTCTTCCCATCATTTTTCTTGAAGGATTTGTAGGAAGATTATTCAGGGAATTTGGAATAGTAATGGCCGGTGCTATTCTGATTTCTGCCTTTGTTTCACTTACTCTCACCCCTGTATTAAATGTGCTTCTAACCAGAAAAAATAAGGGTCATTCAAAATTTTATCTGCGTACTGAACCGTTTTTTCAAGGTATGAATGATAGCTACCGCCGGTCTCTGAGCAGCTTTATGAAAAGACGAAGGTGGTCTATCCTGCTTTTGATTCTGCCGGTAGTGATGATATTCGGATTTGGAGCCTTGCTTCAGTCTGAGCTTGCACCCTTGGAAGATCGGAACTGGGTTCGCCTGGCGGTCTCTGCACCGGAGGGTACTTCGTATGAGTATATGGATAAGTATATGGATAGAATTAGTAAAATGGTTACGGATTCGCTCCCAGAAAAGCGCGTAGTGCTTACGGTTACTTCTCCTTCTTTTTCAGGCTCAGGTGCTGTGAACTCAGGTTTTTCCAGATTGTCCTTAAAAGAGGCGAAGGATCGGGATCGCTCACAGCAGGAAATTGCAGATTATCTTGGGAAGCAGCTTCGGACTTTTCCTGAAGGAAAGGCTTTTGTCATTCAGGAGCAGACAATAAGTGTGGGCGGTGTCGCACGAGGTGGATTACCTGTTCAGTATGTACTTCAGAATGCAACCTTCGAAAAAATAAAAGAGCAATTGCCGAATTTCCTTGAGCAGGCAAATCAGGACCCTACTTTTCAGGGTGTGGATGTAAATCTTAAATTTAACAAGCCGGAGTTGTTTGTGAATATTGATCGTGACAGAGCTAACTCTATGGGTATATCTGTTGTTGATATTGCTCAAACGTTGCGTCTGGCTTATAGCGGAACCAGGATTTCCTATTTCACCATGAAGGGTAAGCAATATCAGGTTTTAGTTCAGGTTGACAGGGCTAACCGTGATGAACCACTGGACCTGAAATCTTTATATGTGAGGAACAAACTTGGTGAACTTGTTCAAATGGACAATGTAGTTACTACTCGTGAGGAAAGTAATCCTCCTCAGTTGTATCATCATAACAGATACAAGTCGGCAACAGTCTCCGCTGGATTAGCACCCGGAAAGACAATTGGTGATGGGATTGATGCCATGAACAGAATTTCTGCTTCTACACTTGATGCCACATTCAACACAGAGTTGACGGGTCCTTCCAGAGATTTTGCAGAGAGCAGTTCGAATATACTTTTT
>CAYHFJ010000107.1:0-10939 GCA_964355885.1 uncultured Flavobacteriales bacterium | reverse complement strand
CTGAAAATCTCCTTGAGAACTTTAAAATGATAGTCTTGTTCATTGCCAACCACATAAATCAGTTTTTCAAGACCGGGATACTGATCAAAACGCAATTGCGCCGTGCCCATATCCTGTGTAATGTATACCGAAGTCCCATCAGCACGTAAGACCACTTTATTATCCAATCCAACATCCGTGAGATCGATCCATATCGAACCATCTTCTTTTTTATAGAAAGCACCTTCCTTCAAACCTTCAGAAATCATTTCCTTACCAAGAAGATATGTTTCTGACTCATAATATGTCTTGTCAAATTGTACTCCCAGTAGCTTATAAGTTTCGGCAAAGCCGGCATATACCCAGCCATTCATTCGTTTCCACAGCTCTATTGTTTCAGAATCACCGGCCTCCCATTTCCTTAGCATTTCCTGTACTTCATGTTGTAAAGGAATTTGTTTCTCGGCTTCGTCTTCGGAGAGACCTCTTTCGATTAAAGCCTGTTTTTGTATTTTATATTTTTTATCGAAGAGTACATAGTATTTCCCAACAAGATGATCTCCTTTCATTCCTGTTGAATCAGGAGTTTCACCATGGCCAAATTTCTGCCAGGCAAGCATCGATTTACAGATATGTATTCCCCTGTCATTGACAAGGTTTACCATAGTTACTTTGTTACCTGCTGCTTTAAGAATCCGGGAAATCGCAAAACCTAAGAGATTATTACGAACGTGTCCAAGATGTAATGGTTTGTTCGTATTGGGTGAGGAATATTCGACCATCAAAGATCCGGGTGTTCCGGGATTTGTACCGGCTTTTGAAGGATCAAAGAGTGTGGAATGGTCAGTGCAAACTTTCAGGAAGAAATCCATCCAGTGCTCGTCGGCCAATTTCAGATTCAAAAAACCTTTGACCACATTGAAGGAAGTGACAATTGATTTTTTATTTTCTATAAACACGCCAATCTCAGAAGCAGTTTGCTCGGGGTTCTTTTTGCTTTGCTTTGTATAAGGAAATACAACCAGTGTGAGATCTCCTTCAAATTCCTTTTTGGTTTCCTGCAGAAGGATTTCCTTTGAAGAAACTTCAATTCCATAAAGTGATTTTAAGGCTTCCGCAACCAGATCCCCGACAACATTTTCAAATCGCATAGTAATTATTTCTTTATTCCGGTGTTCAATTCGTCAACTGGTTAGCTACACGCTGTAGAATTTCAAACGTATTTTCAGCCATTAGATTTTCCTTATCCATTGTCGGGTTTACTTCAGCGATCTCAAAACAGCAGACTTTTTCATTTTGAACCAGACGTACAAGCAGACTTCCGGCTTCTTTTTCTGTTATTCCATTTCGAACAGGAGTTCCGGTACCTTTTGAGATTGACGAATCCATTGAATCTACATCAAAAGAAATATAGATTTGCTGACAACGATTCAAATGCGCTAAAGTATCTCTTGCGATTTTTTCAACACCATTTCTTTTGACATCATTTGTACTGAATATTTTCACTTTATTTTTCTTGAGCAAATAGGATTCTTCCGGTTCAACATCCCGAAGAGCAATGTAAACCAGATCAGACCAATCTATTTTAGGTGAGATACCCCCGATCTTTTTAATCTTGTTCCACAGATCAAGGGTGTCTTTATCGGGTTTGTTCATTTTATTACTTGCATTGTCTTCGGCCAGTACCGCTGCCAGCGGCATTCCATGCATGTTCCCTGAAGGAGATGTCCAAGGTGAGTGAAGGTCGGCATGAGCATCAATCCAGATCACCCCAATTCTTTGTTTAGGATATGCCATCTTGATTCCCGAAAGAGTTCCTGCGGCAGTAGAATGGTCGCCGGCAAGGATGATGGGGAATTCATTATTTTTCAATGTATTTCTGACCTGATTTGCAGTCCTTTCTAAAACCGTAAACATTCCTTTGATACGCTTGGCATAGGGACTACCCGGTGATTCAAATAAAAGTTGATTTTCAACAGGTATTTCTATCCTCTCTACTTTCTTGAAAAGGTTGCTACCATAGTCCAGGGCAGCGATGCGGATTGCATCCGGCCCCATACTTGCACCACGGGTTCCTGCACCGATTTCTGACTTCACTTCTATAATCCTAAGCTTCTTCATTTTGAGACTAAATTAATTATATAATTATTCTGCATTTCAATTTGATAATAAATCCATGTGAATTACATTAGCGGAAAATAACCAATCCGGGTGACTTGGTTTTGCATTGGCAAGACCCTTATTCATCCCTACCTGAACTGACATGAAGAACACCTATCGCGATTTGATTGAACAAACATTTTACTTTCCACAAGAAGGCTTTGAAGTGATCGATAATCAACTTCACTTTAATGGAATTGATTTAATGGAGATCATCAAACAATATGGTACCCCCTTAAAGATATCCTACCTTCCCAAGATTGCATCGCAAATTAAGAAAGCCAAACGGATTTTCAATGTTGCTATCGCGAAGGCCGACTATAAAGGATCCTATACTTATTGTTATTGTACGAAGAGTTCACACTTTTCGTTCGTATTAAACGAGGTTGTAAAGCACGATGTTCACCTGGAAACATCCTCAGCTTTTGATATTCCTTTGATCAAAGCATTATATGCCGATAAAAAGATCAACAAAGATATTTATATAGTATGCAATGGCTATAAAAGGCCTCAATACATAGATTATATCGCTGATCTGGTTAATACCGGTTTTGAGAATGTTATCCCTATTCTCGACAATATGAATGAGTTACCTCATTATGAGAAGAAAATAAAGAGTCGAAAAAAGATGAAAGTCGGTATCAGGATAGCCGCGGAAGAAGAGCCGAATTTTGAATTTTATACTTCGAGATTGGGAATACGTTATGATGAGATTAAGGACTATTTTATCAAAAATTTGAAGAAAAACAAGCGTTTTGAACTTAAAATGCTTCATTTCTTCATTAACACTGGAATAAAGGACACTGCTTATTATTGGAGTGAATTGAATAAGTGTGTTAATGTATACTGTGAATTAAAAAAAATCTGCCCCACCCTCGACTCTCTTGATATAGGTGGCGGTTGGCCGATCCGCAAGACTCTTGGTTTCGAGTATGATTACGAGTACATGGCAGAACAAATCATCAAACAGATCCAATCCACCTGTCGCACTCAGGGTGTTCAGGAGCCTAATATTTTTACCGAATTTGGTAGTTTTACAGTGGCCGAAAGTGGAGCCACATTATATTCAGTGATTGATCAGAAACAACAGAATGACAATGAGTTATGGTATATGATTGATAGTTCTTTTATAACTACTCTTCCTGATACATGGGGAATAAAACAAAAATTTATTCTGCTCGCGATTAATAATTGGGAGCTTGATCAGGTTCGTGTGAATATTGGCGGGATGACTTGCGACAGCGATGACTATTATAACACAGAGTCACATGTTAATCAGGTTTATCTTCCCCAACTGGAAGATGCAAGGGAGCCCTTGTACATAGGCTTCTTTCATACGGGAGCTTACCAAGAGAGTCTGGGAGGATATGGAGGCATTCAACACTGCCTGATTCCTGCACCGAAGCATGTGATTATCGATCGTGATGAAGACGGAGAAATAGTTACTAAATTGTTTGCAAAGGAACAGAGCGCGAAGAGTATGTTAAAAATTCTTGGGTACTGATATAATCATTGTTCTGATGAGTGCCTTATGGGCAGCTCTAGTGATTAAACTTCAATACCTGAACGATCAAATAATACTACAATTCAATTTCAGTTGCACCATAACCAAACTTTTCAGGTGGTGCGACCTGCCATCTTACTCCCGGATATTTTTTTAACTCCTCCCGAATCGCGTTTTTAAGAATCCCCTCTCCAACACCATGTATAAATGTAATTTTATGTAATTTATGGATGATTGCCTGATCCATTTCATACATGAAGTGATTCAGTTGGTAAGAAATGATTTGAGCATTACTCAAACCGGAGGGATCTTTCAGAAGCTCTTCAATATGTAGATCTACTACCCTTTGTCTCGACAGAATAACAAATTTTTCTTTTGCACCCTTGCTTTTTGAACCAGAAGAAGTATCAATTTTTCTCTTTTCGCTCTCCATTTCTGAATTCTTGTACTTCTCAAGCAGACTCTTGATGTCCGGTTCAGGTTCCTGCTCCAAGACATATAAAGGCATCAGAAGGATCTCTCCTGAACGGCCCTGCAAACGAGTTTGATAATCAGGATGGAGAAAATCATTTGAAGAAAGGTAAAAATATTTAGTCACAGGAAGTCTTGGACGATATTCCTGTTCACCAAAAAACAAAATCTGGAATTCAAAACCGTTAAAGCGGTGTAATTCATCCTGAGAAAAAATACCAAGGAATTTCTCATTGCGTGGTTTAACAGTTGCCGCCCCTATTCCATGTCTGAGATTTCCAAATTGTCTGGATGCAGTAAAATTGATGGCATAAGAAGTATTGTTTACCAGTAGCAAATCTATATCAGTTGTTAAAAGTGCTTTTTCATTATGTAGGCGTACCGCTACATAAATAGTTTCGTCGTTCTCTAATGAGGATACGATGCTAAGCGAAGAATTGCATGTAGCTGTCCGTACTACAGAAGAGTCACTGGTTTCTGTAATTTTATGACTTGTATCATGTATTTCCTGATCTGGGATATGGGATGTATCAAGACTAAATTCGATTCGGACGATGCTGGTATCAGGAACGATATGAGCAAAACCATCATCATCAGTGACTTCAACACGACCATTAGGAAGAATGCGGGTAACCTCACCTTCGACGGCATCATTGAGAAAGCGGACTCTATCCTGCTCTTTAAACTTCATATTGTCGACAAATTTAAATTATAAGCCATTTAACGGGATTAAGGGCTAATTTAAGTTAAAAATACTTTCCAATTCAGTTATGTACAAAAAAGGATGAAAGAAATTCGTTTAAAAAGTGGACAAATACATTTCGTATTTCGTATATTTACAGAATAATTCTGCGAACAACAAGTTAAAAATTCAGAAAAGATATTTTAGTTTTTCCAATTATTAAATGGAGTTCATTCAACAACTTATAGATTTTATTCTTCATATCGATGTTCACCTTCTGGAGATGGTTGATAGATATCACGATATTACATACTTAATCCTTGCATTAATTATTTTTTGCGAGACAGGTTTAGTTGTGACACCCTTCCTGCCGGGAGATTCCTTATTGTTCGCGGCAGGTGCATTGGCTGCCGCGGGGTCTTTAAACATTGGTTTGCTTTTAGTGATCCTGTTTATTGCAGCTTTTGCCGGGGACAATACTAATTACGCGATAGGAAATTTTATCGGACACAAAATTATGTCAGCGAAAAGAAAATTAATAAAGCCGGAATACATTGAGCGAACACATTTGTTTTACGAAAAACACGGTGGTAAAACTGTGGTGATCGCTCGATTTATGCCAATCCTGAGAACCTTTGCTCCATTTGTAGCCGGTTTGGGAAGCATGACCTATAAACATTTTATAGGTTTCAGTTTACTTGGTAATACATTATGGATTGGCGGAATCACAATGATTGGTTATGCTTTTGGTTCACATCCATTTGTAAAAAATAACTTTTCAATGGTCATCATTGGAATAATTTTATTATCTTTATTACCCATGGTTTTTGCATTTCTACAAGCCAAACTCTCAAATAATACTGCGAAATAATTAACTCACTTAAAAATTCATCTGCGATATGAAACATTTTGGTTTATTTGGTCACCCTCTGGAACATTCTTATGCAAAGAAATTCTTCACAGAAAAATTCATGCGAGAAGGAAGGGAAGACTGTGTTTATGAAAATTATGAATCTTCTGATATTTATGATCTGAAGAAGATTATTCATGAGGATCCCAATTTAGTAGGAATGAACATCACTATTCCTTTTAAACAGGAAGTAATTCCTCTATTGGATAATTTGGATGATATTTCCCAGAAGATTGGTGCTGTCAATACAGTCAGAGTGCACCGCCTGGAACAGGGAAAGTTTGAATTGCACGGTTTCAATACGGACGCATGGGGATTTGAATTGGCTCTGAGACCTATCCTTCGTCCGCATCACAGACGTGGTTTGATCCTTGGTACGGGAGGTTCCGCAAAGGCTGTCAGTTATGTATTCCGTAAATTGAATATTGAGCACTTCTTTGTAACCAGAGAAGATTCCCGTTTTCATTATACCTATGCTGATCTCAATCAGAATACTATGAAAGCATTTCAGATCATCGTTAATACTACTCCTCTTGGAATGTATCCTGATGTTGACACATTTCCGAATATCCCATATGAATTTCTTACCCATAAAAATTTGTGCTTCGATCTCACCTATAATCCTGCTCAAACCAGATTTCTGGAGAAATCAAAAGAGTCAGGTGCATTCATTCATAATGGATTCCGTATGCTCAGGTTACAGGCGGAAAAATCATGGGAGATATGGAATGCTCCGATTTATGTTTAACCAATAATTCAAAATATGTAAGCCAGTCAGGGATTCTCTGACTGGCTTTTTTATTGTGATCATAGATGGCTCTTAAGAAAATATTTTATTAATTTTCATTCCTATATTTTAAATCATGCCTTTCACCATCGAATCACCATTCAAGCCCACCGGGGATCAACCTGAGGCTATCAGGCAATTAGTGGAAGGCTTAGCGCGAGGAGACCATGCTCAGACTTTACTTGGAGTAACTGGTTCCGGGAAAACTTTTACGGTTGCCAATGTCATCGAAAGAATACAGAAACCTACTCTGGTTCTGAGTCACAATAAAACTCTGGCAGCGCAATTATATGGTGAGTTTAAACAGTTCTTTCCAAAGAATAAGGTTGAATATTTTGTTTCATACTATGATTACTACCAGCCTGAAGCATTCATCCCAACCACGAATACCTACATTGAGAAAGACCTTGCGATTAATGACGAGATTGAGAAGCTCAGATTGAGTACAACTACTTCACTCCTTTCAGGCAGACAGGATGTGCTGGTGGTGAGTTCTGTTTCGTGTATTTATGGAATAGGAAATCCCGCGGATTTAAAGAGTAATACCATCCAGGTAAAAGTCGGACAGAAAATCGGAAGGAATGCTTTTCTACACAAATTGGTGACTTCGCTGTATTCAAGATCCGATATTGATTTTTCCCGCGGGAAATTCAGGGTACGTGGAGAAACTGTTGATATATTTATTGCATATGGCGATGTGGCATACCGTATTAACTTCTTCGGTGATGAAATTGAAGAGATCGCCTCGATAGATCCTATATCAGCAAAAACTCTCGAGCAACATACTGCCGTTACCATTTATCCTGCAAATATTTTTGTGACAAGTCCGGAGAAACAATTGGATGCTGTCTGGCAGATTGGAGAAGATATGGTTAAGCAGGTTGAGTATTTAAAATCGCTGGGAATGCATGTTGAAGCCAAACGACTTGAAGATCGTGTGACGTATGATCTTGAAATGATACGTGAATTGGGATATTGTTCAGGAATAGAAAATTACTCACGTTATTTTGACGGGAGAGAACCCGGATACCGTCCATATTGTCTGATGGATTATTTTCCTGAAAATTTTCTGATGATCATTGATGAGAGTCACGCTACTATTCCACAGATTCGTGCCATGTATGCGGGTGACCGTTCCAGAAAATTGAATCTTGTGGAATATGGCTTCAGATTACCCGCGGCTCTTGATAATCGTCCCCTGAAATTTGATGAATTCGAATCTATTCAAAAGCAGATCATTTATGTCAGTGCCACCCCTGCAGAGTACGAATTGCAGCAAAGTGACGGAGTTCTTGTAGAACAGCTTATCCGACCAACCGGACTCCTTGATCCCGTTATCGAAGTCAAGCCGAGTATCAATCAGGTCGATGATCTGCTGGAAGAAATAAATAAAACTGTAGCACTAAAGGAACGTGTGTTGGTTACAACACTTACAAAAAGAATGGCGGAGGAGCTGACTAAATATCTCACCAACCTGAATGTTAACTGTAGATATATTCACTCTGAAGTAGATACTCTTGAACGCGTGGAAATTCTGCGCGACTTACGATTGGGAAATTTTGACGTGCTGATTGGAATAAATCTTCTTAGAGAAGGACTGGATTTACCTGAAGTGTCTCTGGTGGCCATATTGGATGCCGACAAAGAAGGATTTTTAAGAAGTAATCGTTCCCTCACTCAGACAGCAGGAAGGGCGGCAAGAAATATTAACGGACGAGTAATATTTTATGCCGATAAAATAACTGCCAGTATGCAACAGACTATTGATGAAACCAATCGTCGCAGAGAAAAGCAACTGAAATATAACACGGAACACGGGATAACTCCAAAACAGATTGTTAAGTCCAGAGAAAGTATCATGGGACAAACAAAGGTTGCCGACTCCAGGCTGGCGGAAGAATTTGCTTATGTTGAGCATTCAAATTTAAGTGTAGCTGCCGATCCGGTTGTTCAGTATATGAAGAGTGATGAACTTAAAAAATTGATCTCTCAAACTAAAAAGTCAATGGAGAAAGCTGCCAAGGAACTGGATTTTATTGAAGCTGCCCGACTACGGGATGAGATGTATGACTTGGAAAAACTGCTTGAAAGAAAAAGTTAAATAAATTATACACTCAGGATTTTCTCCATTTTAAATGTTGTTCTTCCAATTGTTTTCATTGTTGCCTGAAATCAAAGCAAGCTTTCTTGTGCGATTGAATTTTCTCTATTGCATAGTTGGGTAAAATGCAAGGGAGGTTCACTTTTTAACTACCAGACAACCTGCAATTATATCGTGAAGTGCCTGTTTATGAGTGGTGAATCCAGCCATAAGGTAACCTATCGAGAAGGTCATTCCTGAGATAATTTTTCCAAAATACCTGCCGGTTGCATTGAGGAAAGTTATTCTGTTTCCTTGCATGTCAGTCACCTTCAGATCAAGAGCCAATTTGCCTAAGGTTGCCTGACGGGATGAAGATTCCATTATTGAATAATAGAGCCATGAAATGAAGAAAGAGACTATTACAATTGTCATTATCATACCCATAAATCCCAATCCGATTCCGATCGTTTCTTCCTCAGAGAGTTCTTCAAAATTCATACCCGCAAGACTACCCCAGCCTGCAATTAATCCTGTGAACATCAGAAATGGGAAGACCAGCAGAAAATTAAACAGACCAATCAGAATCTGATCTAATATATGTGCTCCAAAACGTAACCAGAATCCTGCATATTCAACCGGTTTAACAATATTGTTTTGCTCTTGAATCATTTCCATGGTTTAGTTATTTTAATTAGAAAATTAATAAAATCATCAGTTTAATGTAAATTAAAAACCAAAATAGATTATTTTTACATGGGATCAAAATAAATTCTCTTTTTATGAAAGAAATCACTGTCGAAGAGTTAAAAAGAAAGTTAGATAGCAAGGAAGATTTCCAGCTTATTGACGTCAGGGAGGAATTTGAATATGAAATCTGTAATCTGAATGGGGAGTTGATTCCCATGGCTACAATCTTCGAAAAAGTCGATCGGATTTCCCGTAATAAGCCGGTTATCTTTCATTGTAAATCGGGTGGCCGGAGCGGTGTTGTCGTTTCGGAATTGGAAAAACGGCACGGGCTTACTAACCTATATAACCTAAAGGGCGGCATCCTTGCATACGCAAAGCAAATAGATACTGGGATGATTACCTACTAATTGTGTGAGCAAACTTACCAAATAACAATGTTGACTTAAAAATAAAACAGATGCCATGAGTTTTTTCTTCCTTTGCTGAATTCTATAGCTGGTGCAGGAAGGTGAATAATGTTTATCACCTTAAAGATTGAATTCAGAACGGGTGAACGAAAATCCACCCGCGCCAGATCAAGATCAAGACTGAGATAATATTGTGAGTATCTTTCAAATTGAGGGATTGGAATACCATCAACTTCTGCAGGGTTTTCATTCCCACCTGTCATGCCTTCGGCTCCGAAACCAAAACCAATGCTGAGCCATTTTGGAAACCGGCTTTCTTTACCAAACCATGATCGTGGATTTAAACTTACCCAATACGTTAGTCCGTTATAATCCTTAAGAATATTTTCAGGCAGTGAATTTCCGAGTAATCCCGGACGGTATTTAGAATATTGGGTTTGATGAAAGGAATATTTTAGAACAATACGTTGCTCCTCCCAAAGTAATTGCTGCGAGGCGAAAGCAGATATACCAATGCTGTTGGCTATCACATCACCGGTTGAAAACCCCCACTCTGTGGAGAAACCATCAAAAAGTTCAACTGTTGTTTGGTATAGAAAGGATATCCCGGAAGCATAGAGTGTGGATCTTTTATTATTTTGACCTGCCCAGTGAAAGGATCGCATTAATGGTTTTGCTATTGAATAGGCATCCCAGGTGTGCGCGTATTTATCCATTCCCTCCCATTCCTTATTATCATTGAAGAAGTGAAAGCGGCTTTGAGGATAATCCTGATACCACTGCGTATAAAGCCAGTACATACTGACTGGATACAAACCAAGAACAGTACCTGCAATTAATTGAGTCCTGCCCTTGTGTGGTGTAGGTGCATTTTGCATGAATGAACTGTTTTGTTTTTCAACTTTGAGTCCTGAATCAAGCGGAGGGATATTAGCATCTTCACTTCCAAGGCATACGTTTGAACTTAGCCGGAGTGATACTATAATAAAAAAAATAAATGATCCTGACCTCATATTAAATCTTCAACGAATGAGAGTCACTTTTCCGATTTTCTCCCTTGCTTCTCCTTCGCGTATTGAATAAATTGCTTTAAAAATATAAATTCCTTCTTGCTGCGGAACTCCATTCATTTCACCATTCCATCCGGATTGTGCATCAATGGAGGTAAAGACTTTCTGTCCCCAGCGATTAAAAATGATGAGTTCGTAAGATGAAATGAGATTTCCGACGGTGTGGAAGACTTCATTCTTTCCATCTGAATTCGGT
>CAYHFJ010000106.1:0-11030 GCA_964355885.1 uncultured Flavobacteriales bacterium | reverse complement strand
TGGTAAAAATCACTGCCTATTATGACATGGTAAAAAACGAAACCTCAAAAAACATTGCCGACGCTGCCGGAAAACCCAGCTACATGAAAGATTTGGATGACAATGTATTCACTCTGCGTGTTCAGGTAAAATTTTAATTCTAACAAAATAAAATAAAACGAAATGAAAAAGATAACATTATTTATACTTGCCATTGGGTTCTCAATCTCACTTACCGCTCAAAAGATTGTGATTAAAGGAAGTGATACTGTATTACCTCTATCCCAAAAGGAAGCGGAAAACTATATGAAACAAAACAAAGGCGCGGGAGTTACAGTCATCGGAGGAGGATCTGGTGTTGGAATTGCTGCACTTATGGATGGAACAACAGATATCGCAATGTCATCAAGAAAATTGAAGATGGATGAAAGATTAAAATTACAGGATGCAGGAACTGCATTCAAGGAAGTTATCATCGCCAATGATGCGCTTTCAGTAATTGTACATCCGCAAAATAAAGTTTCGCAACTTACACGCGAACAACTTGAAGCAATTTTTACGGGTAAAATCAAAAACTGGAAGGAACTGGGAGGAGAAGACCTGACCATTGTGGTATATTCACGTGAATCAAGCTCGGGGACTTATGAGTTTTTTAAGGAACATGTAATGGCAAGAAAAAATTACGCGCCAACTGTATTGAATATGCCCGCGACAGGCGCAATTATCCAGTCTGTAAGTCAAACAAAAGGTGCCATCGGATATGTCGGACTGGCATATGTCAATAAAGAAGTTAAAGATATTGCCGTATCTTACGACAAAGGAAAAAACTATTATAAGGGAAGTATTGTAACTGCAAAAAATAAAACATATCCTATTGTGCGTCCGTTGTACTACTATTATCCGGTTTCAAGGGAAGCAAATGTGAAATCATTTATTAACTATATCCTCGCCGCTGAGGGTCAGAAAATTGTTGAACAAGTGGGTTATATTCCATTACAATAAAAAGAATCAATAAATGCAAGATACAGTGGTCATGAAAATGCCACTGTATTTCTTGCGTTCAGGCAGGCAATGTTACACAATTGTTGAATTAGTATTAATAGTACAGGGAGCGTGAAGAAAAAGTTTAAACGATTTACAGAACAACTGATCGAAGGCATTCTGATGATCAGTAGTACAGTTACCAGCTTCACGGTACTGTTGATTGTTGTATTTCTCTTTCGGGAGGGACTAGCCTTGTTCAACACTTCCCCCCTGGAACATCACAATGTAATTGTGGTAAATAAAAACAACCCGGTTGACAAACTAAGCGCAACAGAAATAAAAAATATTTTTGATGGTAATATTGTTAACTGGAATGAAATTAGAGGCAAGGATGAAACAATCCTGACCTTTACAATTAATAATATAGGCGATTACTTTTCAGAAGAGGAAATTGGTGCCGATTTTGAATTCCTCCCGGAAAAGCTGAATGCACTTGTTGACAGTATTCCAAATATTCTCGCAGTTTATCCGGATAACTATCTTGCAAAAGACCTGAAGGGGAAATTAGTACGGGTAGACAAGAATAACATCCCTGATTTTCTCTTTGGTACGGAATGGTATCCAACCGCTGAACCTGCTGTACAATTGGGGGTCCTTCCTTTAATTCTCGGCACACTTCTGGTTTCTATTTTCGCCATCATTTTCGCTCTGCCTATTGGAATTGCTACAGCAATTTATATGGCAGAGATAGCACCTGATCGTTTACAAAAGATATTAAAGCCAACTATTGAACTTCTTGCAGGAATTCCTTCCGTTGTATATGGTTTCTTTGGCCTCATTGTAATTGTACCGCTTATTCATGACACTTTCAATTTACCGGTTGGAGAAACCGCCTTGGCCGGGAGTGTTGTTCTTGCAATTATGGCATTACCTACTATCATTACTGTATCCGAAGATGCCATTCGTAATACACCAAGAAGTATGAAAGAAGCATCACTTGCTTTAGGTGCGAATAAATGGCAAACCATATCACGTGTAACTCTGCCTTATTCGATGTCGGGAATAACAGCCGCGGCAATTCTTGGAATAGGACGTGCCATTGGCGAGACAATGGCTGTCTTAATGGTGACAGGAAATGCAGCAGTAATGCCAAAGTCATTGTTACAACCGGTACGAACCATACCTGCGACAATTGCAGCTGAGCTGGGTGAGGCTCCTCAGGGAGGCGTACACTTCAAAGCATTGTTCGCTTTAGGATGTATACTTTTCTTCATCACATTAGCGATAAATCTTTGGATAGAATACATCTCCTCTAAACGCAAACTGAAGCACTAAACCAAGATGTCAAAAAGTACTAAAGAGATAGTTGCCTTCTGGATATTCAGAATACTCAGTTTCCTGGTCATAGGAGTGTTGATCTGGATTCTTGAATTTATTTTTGTCAGAGGATGGCATATGCTCAACTGGGAATTTTTAACTGAGATGCCAAAAGATGGAATGACAAAAGGCGGAATATATCCCGCTATTATCGGAACACTTTATCTGGTTGCCGGCTCCATGTTGTTTGCATTTCCAATCGGAGTATTGGCAGGCATATATATTCATGAATACACGAAAGATTCCTGGTATAAGCGTTTCATTAAGTTAATGACTAACAATCTGGCCGGTATCCCATCTATTGTTTTCGGATTATTTGGGATGTCGCTCTTTGTAAATACAATGGGCTTCGGTGACTCTATCCTCGCCGGTTCACTTACCTTAGGTTTACTTGCATTACCTCTTGTAATCCGGGTTACAGAGGAAGCACTCATCGCTGTAAATGACAACTTCCGTCATGGGAGTCTGGCTCTGGGAGCATCAAAACTTCAAACCATACGCAGAGTAGTTATACCAATCGCGCTCCCCAACATTCTAACAGGATTGATCCTATCAATTGGACGTGTGAGTGGAGAAACTGCACCAATTCTATTTACCGTGGCCGCATACTTTCTACCTAAATTACCGGACAGTATCTTTGATCAGGTGATGGCACTACCCTATCACCTATATGTAATTTCCACAAGTGGTACAAAAATTGAAGAATCAAGAAACATGGCTTATGGTACTGCACTTGTTCTCGTGTTACTTGTTCTTATATTAAATCTAATAGCGAATATGCTACGCAGGTATTTTAGCAATAAAGTAAAAATGAACTAAGGAATTTCCAATGCAAAAATTAGAAACAAAAGACGTGCATCTTTACTATGGAGACTTTCATGCCTTGAAAGGCATCACCATGTCATTTGAACCCAATACTGTGACCGCGCTTATAGGCCCTTCAGGTTGTGGAAAGTCAACTTACCTTCGTCTGTTCAACCGGATGAATGATCTGATTCCAAATGTAAAAATCACCGGTGAGGTGCTTTTAGATGGAAAAGATATAAATAAAAAGGTCTCTGGTATGCGCATTGATGAATTGCGTAAAAGAGTTGGAATGGTATTTCAGAAACCCAATCCATTTCCAAAAACGATATTCGAAAATGTTGCCTATGGTTTGAGAGTAAATGGAATCAACCATGCCGGATTTGTGGAAGAAAGGGTTGAAACATCTTTACGGCAATCGGCACTTTGGGATGAGGTAAAGGACAAACTGAAGAAATCCGCGTTTGAACTTTCAGGTGGACAACAACAGCGCCTGTGTATTGCAAGAGCTTTGGCGATTGAGCCATCTGTACTCCTGATGGATGAACCCGCTTCCGCGCTTGATCCTATTTCAACGGCCAAAATAGAAGAGTTAATCTATGAACTCAAGCAAAAATACACTATCATTATAGTGACTCATAATATGCAACAGGCAGGTCGTGTGAGTGACAAGACTGCCTTCTTTTATTTGGGCGAACTTATTGAATTCGATACTACACCTGTTATATTCACAAATCCTACACATACACAAACTCAAAGTTACGTTACAGGAAGATTCGGTTGATTTGTCATTAAATCTGATACGACCCTAAGCCTTTCGAAAAATTCAATACGGTTTCTTTACCACAAGAATTGATAAATTACTAAAAATAAATTACAACAATGACACATCTGGATATTGAATTAAAGCGACTGAAACTTGAAATACTTGAAATGTTTGTTTTAGTTTCTTCTCAACTTGAAAAAGGAAAAGAAGCTCTGCTTAATTTTGATAAGGCTCTTGCACGTGAAGTAAACTTCAACGAAAAACGGGTGAACGCGCTCGAACTAAAAATTGATAAGGACTGCGAACACATTTTCGCTCTCTTCAATCCACTTGCTATTGATTTGCGCTTTGTACTCGCGGTTCTGAAAATCAATTCAAACCTCGAAAGGATAGGAGATATTGCAGACGGGATCGCACGTTATGTAGCTGAAACTGAAACCATATTCGACAAGGAACTTTTAAATGTTACGGAACTTGAAAGGATGTACAACATGGCGATTGAAATGATGAAAGATGCTCAAGAGGCATTCGATCAGGAAAATACTAAACTTGCAAGAGGAGTATTTAAAAAAGATGATATACTGGATGAAATAAACGGAAAAGCTAATTCTGTATTGGCGACGTTTATTCAAAGCCACCCTGACAAAACATTGCAGGCTTTGCATATTGTTTCAACAATCCGAAAACTGGAACGAACAGGAGACCAGGCAAAGAATATTGTTGAGGAAATTATTTTTTACATCGAAGCAAAGGTTCTGAAGCATCTGTCAACTTCAGCTAAGCAGGAATAGTAGTTTTACTTTTTCAAATAATTTTACATGAATATCGAGGCCAGATTGAATTCCTGTCTGCATGAGATAGTATCGTAAAAATGGAATTCCGGAAGATTCATTTTAGCTGTATTCGTTCAGCTTTATTCCTGTATAATCGCCGAATTAATCCGCTTAATGAGGGCAGGTCCTTCATAAATAAAACCGGTATATAATTGCACAAGCGTTGCACCGGCCTTTAATTTTTCGAGAGCGTCTTCCGGAGAATGAATCCCTCCTACTCCTATTATGGCAAATTTTCCCTTCGCTCTTTCGGCAATATACCTGATCACCTCAGTAGAAGGATTGGTTAAGGGTTTTCCGCTTAACCCACCATTCCCGCAGTCCATAATTTTCTCTTCAGAAGAAATTAAACCGGCTCTTGAAATTGTCGTATTGGTCGCGATGATACCATCGAGATTGCTTTCAACACACACGTCTATTATCTCATCCAATGCTCTATGTCCCAGATCTGGCGATATCTTTAATAAGAGCGGCTTAAGAATAGAATTTGATTTTGAATTAGTTTTATTTGCCAGTTCTGAATTGACAAGCTGCAAGCGTTTTAAAATTCTTAAAAGCGGTTCCTTCTCCTGCAAATCCCTCAATCCTGCAGTGTTAGGTGAGCTAACATTTACTACGAAGTAATCGACCACATCATATAGAGCACGGAAACAAATTTCATAATCCCCGACTGCGAGATCATTTGGTGTGTCTTTGTTTTTTCCGATGTTTCCTCCAATCACAATTTCCGGATTTCTTTTTTTCAATCGTTGAACCATAGCTTCAACACCTTCATTATTAAAACCCATTCTGTTTATTAATGCCTGATCATCGGGAAGACGAAACATTCTTGGCTTCGGATTACCCGGTTGAGCTTTGGGTGTGACAGTACCCACTTCAATAAATCCAAAACCAAGCGATGATAGTTCCTCATACAATTTTGCATCCTTGTCAAATCCCGCGGCCAGTCCAATAGGGTTAGGAAATTTTATTCCAAACACCGTCCGTTCAAGTCTCGCTGATCTGATAAAAAAAAATCGTCGTGTAAGTACGGCTACTCCCGGAATTTTAAGAGCTACTTTTAATAAGACGACTACAAAATGGTGTGCCGATTCAGGTGAGAAGAGGAATAAGAGAGGTCTGATGAGGGTCTTGTACATATTCTTGAAACGACGAAGTTAGTAAATCATCAGGCTTTAACTAAATTGACACATTACAATTAAACGAAAAGACGTTTATGCCAAGTACCTGATTTTCATTATTATAGCTAGTCTATAGTTATTATTTTTAATTATCTAAATTATTTTTTAGATTTGCCTAAATTATTTCAGATACATGAATTCATTTACTGAAGAAAATTATCTCAAAGCAATTTATAACCTGCTTGAAAAGGGCGATAAAAAGATCAGCACAACTTCTCTTTCAAAGAAACTGGCAACTGCTCCTGCTTCAGTCACGGATATGTTGAAGAAACTTGCAGAAAAGAAGCTGATCTCCTATGAGAAATATAAAGGCGTATCACTTACCACCTCCGGAAAGAAAATAGCAGTTGCCATTATCCGTAAGCACAGGCTTTGGGAATTATTTCTTGTCGAGAAACTTGGCTTCAAGTGGGATGAAGTGCATGACATGGCAGAGCAACTGGAGCATATTAAATCCGACAAGCTGGTTGAAAAACTAAATAACTATCTGGGACAACCTAAATTTGATCCGCATGGAGACCCTATCCCTGATGAGCAGGGAAACTTTCATGCTGTACAAACTCATCCCCTATCCTCCATGCATCAAAATGAAAGAGTGACGATAACCGGTGTTTTGGATCATGGAACTTCATTTCTCAGATACCTTTCTAAAAGCGAACTCTCTCTGGGGCAAAAAATTATTATCAAAGAAATTCAGGAATTTGACAAGTCAATGCTTGTTGGTATTTCTGGCAAAAGTACTACTGTGCAAATCAGTCATGATGTTGCAAAAAATTTACTGGTTACAAAAGACAAAGTAGTACAGTTATGAGTAACAAAAATAAAAGGTCAGAATCACTGGCTGAGGTTCATCAATCAGTAGACACCGACAGGCATAGAGGGGGATTCAGAAAGCTTCTGGCATTCATCGGTCCGGCCTACCTCGTGAGTGTTGGGTATATGGATCCGGGAAACTGGGCAACTGATATTGCAGGCGGATCACAATTCGGATATGCCTTGATCTGGGTATTATTAATGTCAAATCTGATGGCCTTGCTATTACAAAGTCTGAGTGCCAGACTTGGAATAGTCCGAGGAAGGGACCTTGCTCAGGCCAGTCGTGAGACCTACTCCCGCCCGGTTAATTTATCACTTTACTTTCTTGCCGAGATCGCGATTGCAGCCTGTGATCTTGCGGAAGTTTTAGGAATGGCCATTGGACTTCAATTACTCTTTGATATTCCTTTGCTGTGGGGAGTTTGTATTACTGTGTTAGACACATTCTTACTTTTATTTCTCATCAATTTTGGAATACGGAAAATGGAAGCCTTTATCCTGGGATTGGTATCCATTATCGGGATGGCATTTCTTGCGGAAATGATTTTTGCCAAACCTGTCTTGGGAGAAGTAATCACTGGTTTTATTCCTTCCATCCCTAATAGTGCTGCCTTGTATATCGCAATCGGAATTATTGGAGCGACTGTGATGCCGCATAACCTATACCTTCATTCATCATTGGTGCAAACCCGAAAGTTTAAGCGAACGCATAAGGATATTAAGAAGGCGATACGTTTTAATATCATTGATTCTACCATCGCCCTAAACCTTGCATTCTTTGTGAATGCCGCTATCCTGATTCTTGCAGCCTCCACTTTTTTTAAAAATGGAATGTTTGAAGTCGCGGAGATACAAGACGCGCACAAATTTTTAGAACCACTATTGGGAACAAGCTGGGCTCCGACCTTTTTTGCCATTGCACTTATTGCAGCCGGACAAAGTTCCACAATAACAGGAACGCTTGCCGGGCAGATAATTATGGAAGGCTATCTCAATTTAAGAATTGCCCCATGGATACGAAGATTACTAACAAGGGTGATTGCCATCATACCCGCTTTGCTAACTATTATCTATTTTGGGGAAGCGGCAACAGGGCGTCTGTTGATATTCTCACAGGTAATACTAAGTCTTCAATTGGGATTTGCGGTCATACCCCTGATCCATTTTGTAAGTGATAAAAGAAAAATGAAAGATTTCACCATCCCGGTATATGTTCAGATACTTGCCTGGTTATCTGCTGCAATTATCGTGATTTTGAATGCGAATCTTGTACTTGGTCAGATCACATCCTGGCTTGAGACCAGTGAGAATCCGGTGATACTCTGGCTTACTGTTGTTCCTATTGCTCTTGCTGCACTTTTCCTGCTTTTGTATATCACCTTTCGACCCTTCTTTCAAAGAAAATCTAAAGTACAGGGTCAGCTACCACATGCACCGGTTCAGTCGATTCAGAATCTTGAAACTTCTCCATACAAAAGAATCGCAATAGCTGTCGATTTCTCATCTATGGATTCCCTGAATATAGCAAATGCCATCAGGCAAGGCGGTAAAGACTGTCAGTATCTCCTC
Source organism: uncultured Flavobacteriales bacterium (assembly GCA_964355885.1). GTDB lineage: Bacteria > Bacteroidota > Bacteroidia > AKYH767-A > 2013-40CM-41-45 > QQVM01. The sequence continues at coordinate 2,721 of CAYHFJ010000106.1, read as the reverse complement.
ATTCATATTCTTGAATCCGCAGGGGCATTAATGATGCAACAGGATATCCGGGATTTTGAAGAACGATCAGATCAGAGAGCCTTAGAAAAATATGCTGAAGAACTTAGTTTAAAGGGCTTTCAGACAGATGTCAAACTTGGATATGGAAATCCGAAAAGAGCCATTCCAAAACTCGTCAATGAATACCAGGCTGATTTGTTGGTCATGGGTGCACATGGTCATTCAGGTTTTAAAGACTTTATTTTTGGAACAACAGTTGATGCGGTACGGCATCGTGTGAAGATTCCTGTCCTTATCGTGCAGCGGTAATATTAGCACACGGATGACACTGATCCTACGGATTATCACTGATAAAACAGATTTAAGATTTCAGCTATTGGGATGAACGATCAGAAATTTATTATAATTATTCTGTCTAAATTTTATATCCGTGTGCAAATACCACACAACAAATCCTTGTCCTCTCCACTCTTTTTTTCCTGATTGCAATGTTCGAACACTATCCAAGTAGGTTTTGCTCTTTTTCGACTAAGCTTACCGCTTTGAAACCACAAGATCCTAAAGGATGACTTTTTGTGATGTGGATTATCTCAATCCGAAAGGTTCAGGATGCTTTCAGCATCCTGAACCTTTCGGATTGAGATATAATTAAAGTGCGCCTGTCATCCTTTAGGATCTTGTGGTTCAATTGCGATAAATGATTTTCTATCTCCGTAAATACCGTTTAATTAAAGTTAAATTCGAAAGATTAATTATTTCTTTGATATAAAAGTTGAAAATGAATGACTCGCCCTACAGATGCTCCTTATTAGTACCTTTGCAGAATTCCCGAATTTCTGATGAGTCTTAAGTTTAAAAGTATTGTAATCCATAATAAGAAGGCATCCTTCGAATATCATTTGCTTCAAACCTATACAGCGGGGATTATGCTGACAGGGACTGAAGTAAAATCTATTCGTGAAGGGAAGGCAAGTTTATCTGAAGCATTCTGCTTACTCACCAATGGTGAGCTTTGGGTGAAGAACATGCACATAAGTGAGTTCAAACAAGGTTCTTATAATAATCATGAACCGAAGAGGTTGCGAAAGTTATTGATGAACAAGAGTGAATTAAAAAAAATTGAATCGAAGCTTAAAGAAAAAGGCACTACACTCATACCGGTGCAACTATATTTCAATGAAAGAGGTTTTGCTAAGCTGGATATTTCTCTGGCCCGGGGAAAAAAGACTTTCGATAAAAGGGAAGATCTGAAGAAAAAGGATCAGGAGAGGGAGATCAGGAAAGTTGTTCGGTAGTTTTGTCCTTAATAAGAGTCCATTTTGCAATAAATTCATGATGGAGAAATTATAAAGAACAATAACCTATTTCGGATTTGTTAAAAAAAAAGTCCCCCGAATTCGGAGGACTTTTTTTTATAAACTAAATGAATTAGAAGTAAAGAGAAAGTACAAGTGAACCTGCATTCTCAACATCAAGAATTAATGCAGATGATTTACCGGTTTTAGAACTTGCAGTTTCAACTCCTGTTCCATTCCACCCTTCAGAAGTTACTTCGCCTTCGCCGGTAGAAGCAATCGTCAGTCCCCATCCATATTCTGCACCGATGGACATTTTTGGAGCGAAGAAATATTCAGCCCCAATAAAACCACGAAGGTTAAAACCTAAGGTAGATCCTTCTTTCTGTTCAGTAGTACGTGAACCTACTGAATTGTAGTTCCATGTACCGGTTGTAGAATTGAAATCTTCCCAATCTGTGGAAGTTGCAGAAGTATTGGTAGTTGAGAACGCATTACCAAATTCATAAGTATGCTTTCCTGAACCGAACATAATACCTGCCTCAGCACCATAAACACCTTTCAATCGGCCTTTTCCACGGTATTTCTGAATACCGGCACCTAGTGTAACATTCATGGTTGAAGTTTTCCAGCTGTCAACAACTGTAGGCACTGGAGTAGCAGTAGAGCCATCCTGTGGAACGAGGTTTTCATCTTTGTAATTTCTGATACCGATACGGATTTTTGCACGAAGTGCTGTGTTCTCGTCTGTCATCTTTTTACCAACGATGGTATAAGATTCCTGAGCGATGTTGTTTGCAGTGTAACCTGTGTTGTTAAACATATTACCAAAAGATTTGACGATTGGCACTACATCAAATCCAATACTCCAATCTCCTGTTTCCGGAAGAATTGGTGTACCTCTCTTTGACATCATGTCTTGAGCACTAACAAAAGCAGCTGCTGATGCGAGAGCTACAGTAAGAATAAGTTTTTTCATCATTTTGTGTTTTTAGGTTTTTTGGGTTTACTGGAGGCAAATTTAAGGGGATTGTCAAATATCAGTCAAGTTTTTCTGAGAGTTATGCACGTTGGATTGTTGATTGGCTTTGACCTCAGGGACTTAAAATGATCAGAGAGCGAAGAAAAAACAATAGAAAAACCATTCCAGAGCCATTTCAGGCATTTTCTTTCCAGAAATTTTATTGAAATAATCTGTAAAAAGTCAATTATTCTTTAAAAAAAAGCACTTATGAACAGCCTGTTTAAAAGCAATATATTTAATTTTCAGACGATTGACTCAAATTGTTGATCATTATTAAGTTAATTTTTGTTAATCTCAATACATTTTTTGTTAATTTGGTTTGAATTTCAGGAAACGCTTGTTTAACCAAAACTAAAAATTTATGAAAAAAACATTTACTCTATTGACCTTTCTGCTTGCTTT
>CAYHFJ010000105.1:0-11124 GCA_964355885.1 uncultured Flavobacteriales bacterium | reverse complement strand
AATTCAGGAAACATTTCAACACTGATGGCCTTCATTCCAATGTAGTGATTTAATCCACTTATTGTAGAAACATATCCGGTGATAGTTGATGACCAAATATGCATACGCAATCCTTCCGGATAGTGTGGCGCTTCGAGAAAACTATCCCAAATCGGCACGAATAAACTCGTGATCATTAATAAGGAGGCCAGAGCGATGATAACTGAAGATCTTTTTTTCATTCTTTTAAATTATCCGTATAACTAAAATTCAATTAAATCTTAGAAATCCCATTTGTAAAATATACTTCTTTAAGGAATCAATCGACAGTTCCGGTTAATATTTTAACCGAATGATATAAAGCAAACGGGGGAACAATGTCCCCCCGCTCACTCTCTCTCTTTTATTTTCCTGTTGAAAAGGAAATCGGAACATTAGAGTTGACAGGAGAAACCCTAAGGTATCCTTGCATTTCCTGGTGCAATGCGGAACAAAAATCCGTACAGTAGTAAGGATAAATGTCTGCGTTCTTGGCAACAAATTTAAGTGTCGAGGTCTCACCCGGCATCAGGAGTAATTCGGCATTAGTTGAACCTTTGATAGCAAAACCATGCGGTGTATCCCAGTCTTGTTCAAGATTCGTAACATGGAAGTAAACGGTGTCTCCCACCATTACTCCTTCGATATTATCCGGATAAAAATGTGAGCGGATACTGGTCATATATACATGAACGGTTTTCCCTTTTCTTTCCACTCTGGCATCTTTTTCGGATTTGCAGGCATAAGGATGAGTGTTTTCTTCAAGTTTAAATACTTTCACCTGGTTTTTCATTACAAGATCAGCAGGAATTCCCTGAGCATAATGTGGCTCACCAACCGTAGGAAAGTCATACAGTAACTTCATTTTATCTCCTGATATGTCGATAAGTTGGGCGCTCTGAGTTAATTCAGGACCGGTGAGAAGATACCTGTCTTTAGTAATTTTATTCATCGCGATCAGGTATTTAGCCCATGGAGTTTTTGAATCACCACCGGGAATAGAAAGGTGTCCAATGGAATAATAGGTAGGAATCCTATCAACTACTTCCCAAGTACCCAATTTCCATTTCACAACTTCGGAAGATACAAACATCGAAGTATAAGCGAATCCTTTTCCATCAAACTCTGTGTGCAATGGTCCAAGACCAGGTTTCTTAACTTCACCGCCTATTACAGATTCATACTTTAATATAGGCAATCCGTCAACTTCCCCTATGAAATCCTTTGCCGCGATAGCCGCCTGCATTTTAGTAAAGGAAAATACCGGAATGACTGTGGATAATTTACCACCACCTACAATATATTCTCCTGTAGGATCCACATCGGCACCATGTGGTGACTTAGGACAAGGCATCAGATAGACCATATCAGGGCAATCTTTCGGATAAAGCATTTTAGTAGAACGTCTAACGGTGGAAGTAGCAGAATGCTTATTGTCATTATAACGGTTGCTGTAATACTCACTTGGGAAATCTTTTGCCTTACCTTCAGCCAAGTACTTTTCAGCAAGTTTCCAGTTGACAGCTACGATAAAATCCTTATCATTCTGCGAGGCATTTGCTTCTAACAATGTATGAGCTTGTTCAGTATTATAACAAGAGAAAAAGAACCAGCCTGAAGAAGGGCCTTTACCACAGTGGCTCAGGTCATAATTAAAAGGAGGCATCATGATCTGAAAGGCAACATCCATATCACCTTCAGTTTTGTCAACTTTCACAAAAGTTATGGTTCCCTGAAAATTCTCTTTGTAAGATGCAATTGGAACATCTTTATTCCCCTCAATCGGCACACTGAAACGAGTACCTGCTACAACATACTCTGTATTTTCTGTTGCAAATGGTGAACTATGGTTTCCGCCGCTATTAGGGATTTCAAGAATCTCTTCTGTCCTGAAGGTGGACAAATTAATTCGTGCGATACGTGGGGTGTTATTTGAATTGATGAACAACCACCGTCCATCCGGTGTTCCATCTGTCATGGAGAGCTCCGTGTGGTGAGAATCATCCCATGGTACAAAACCATGCGTACTTTGCAGCATGGGCTTGGTTTCTTCTGTGAAACCCCAACCGTTCTCGGCATTGAGCGCAAAAACAGGGATAACTTTCAACAATCGACAAGAAGGGAGTCCATAAACACTCACCTGTCCGCTAAACCCACCGGATAGAAACTCATAGTATTCATCTAACTTACCCGGTGCAACGTATACTTTAGATGCTGCGTCAGCTGAGGTAACAGATTTTTTTTCTCTTCCGCCACCACAGGCAGCAAGCAAAATACTCGCCGTAAGCAGAAGTGATACTGATAATTTATTCAAAATTAGTTGTTTCATAATTATTCCTCCTCTTTTAAAATGGTTGTTTGGTATATTAAAGAACGATTAGTTCGTAGATGCGTCCATTTTCCGGAAATACTCATATATGCTTCTTGCCTCAGGTTCCGTAACATTTTGATTAGTCATCTGCGTGAGATAAGTCGCGAATAATTCTTTAGCAACAGGATCCCTTTGAGTCATTTCCAGAGGATTGAGAATCATATTCATAATCCATTCCGGTTTACGTCTTTTTGTTATACCCATTAAACCGGGACCAACATACTTTTCAGGGGCAAACTTGTGACACGCAGTACATTTGGCTTCAAAGTACTTTGAACCATCTGCGGCCATTTTTTCATCGATCTCCTGAGGAATTGTTATGCTTTTAACAGGACCAAAACCTAAACCATCATCTTTCATTTCCTCAGCATCTTTCATAAGATTTCCACTTTCAGTGGCCTCCTCCGACTCTTCGCCTGATTTTTCAGTCGATGAAGAACAAGCCTGCATAAAAATCATAGTCATGACGACCCCAAAAAGAACTGCTATGTGTTTGTACTTTTTTAGCGAATTATCAAAATATTTCCCTTTCATAATTGATTTGATTTGATATTAGTTTGATTTGATTTGACGTGAATTGACTGCAAAATTATTCATTTTAAATTAAGTGGAACAGTTTAGCTACTCCATTCAAATTTTATTTAAAGTCCAAAAGTAAATTTATGAACTACTGCCTTGCATGACCATGCTCAGTTGAAAGCATGAGATTTGTCATCATAATAATGCTTTTGGCAAAAAAACGAACTTTACAGCTGATTTTGACTGTACCAATCCAGTCTCATTTTTTGATTTTTGCAATATTTTATGTAAATTAACAACAAATTTTAGCAAATCAGCCATTTCCAGTGCGATTTTAGTTTACATCTCCATGATAACGATTTAAACTTTTTAAATTTCAGTCAAATGATTCAGGAAAAAAACATACTAATAGCAGACGATCACACAGTGGTCAGAAAGGGTTTGATTCAGATTTTAATGGATCATTTTGCCATGTCCAAATTTACTGAGGTAGCTGATGGAAACCAGTTATTGCAGGAAGCCAGAAAAGGCAACTGGGACATCATTATCACAGATCTTTCAATGCCCGGCAGAAATGGACTCGACACACTAAAACAACTAAAGATAGAATTACCTTCTATTCCTGTGCTGGTTTTAAGCATTCATTCTGAAGATCAGTATGCAGTTCGGGTATTAAAAGCAGGTGCTTCCGGATATCTCACAAAAGAAAGCGCACCCGATGAATTGGTTAAAGCTGTAGATCAAATCCTAAAGGGTCACAAATACATTAATACTTCTGTTGCAGAAAAGCTTTTGAATTCCATAGAAAAAGGACACTCAGGAATGCCACATGAACTGCTGTCTGACAGGGAATTTGATGTACTAAAACTCATCGCGTCAGGAAAATCAGTTTCTGAAATTGCTGTGCTCCTTTCATTAAGTGTCAATACCATTAGCACATACCGCATGCGTTTGCTTGAAAAAATGAATATGCATTCAAGTTCTGAGTTGACGCATTATGCCATTTCAAATAATTTGCTCGAGAGGTAATAAATTCACACATACCACCCTCTAAAAATCATTTTCAACTTTTCGATATAATGTTCAGGAGACATTACTATGCACAACTTTACAATCCGTTAACATTCTGAATAAGGATTTGCATACCAGCCATGCCTCCGGTTAAAATTGAATTATTGGCAGCTAACTCTGGCACTATGTATAATGAAATTTTGTAGTTCAAACTGCTACATCTTTTTCAATAAACTCTACGAGCAATATTCACGTTTAAAAATCAATAAAAGCAAAAGAAAACCCTACTTTGTCTTTTCAAATATACTTAACATGGACGAGAAAAGAATAAAAGTGATGGTCGTAGAGGATTCCGCATTAATCGTTCAACGGTTGTATTCTGTCTTGAGCGAAATTCACTTTATTAATTCGATCGCTCATGCAAAAAACGGTGAAGAAGCCATCACCTTGATGAAACTGATAAATCCGGAATTGGTGCTTCTCGATATTAAAATGCCCGGCATCAATGGAATAGAAGTACTCAAATATATCAAACAACATCATCAAAAAATACTTGTAGTGATGTTGACAAACTATTCCAACATGCAATACAAGGAGTTGTGTTTGGGTCTTGGAGCAGATTACTTTTTAGACAAATCAGCCGAATTTGATCAAATTGGAGAAATTATTAATTCCATGAAAAGTAAAATTTCCTTAAACTAACCCCTGATCAGGCTGTAAAATAATAAGATTCTCCTTACAAAGCAGTAGCAAATCAGGTTTGTAGTGACCGACAATCAAGATTAAAGTAAAAATCCAACCGGTATAATTTAACAAACAATCATTATACATATTTTAGTATAAAGACTTCGCTCAATGAATTCAATCGATAAAAGTAGTTCAAGCTATAAGGTGATGTTGATTGATGACACCGAAGTAGATGCATTCATCAGTAAAAGAATGCTCAAGACCTCACAATTTTCGAATGATATCATGGAGTTCAACTCAGCACAAAAAGCACTGGATTTTCTTCTTGAAAACAGTACTAATTCTCTTGTTCTGCCACAAATAATTCTTCTGGATATTCATATGCCTGCAATGGATGGTTTTGATTTTATGGAAAAATTTAAACTTCTTCCTCAGTCACTTTTTCAATCCTGTAAAGTCGTAATGCTTTCCTCTTCTATTGATCCAATAGATATCCATCGTATTAAAGAGGATAAACAAATACTGAAATTTCTGAATAAGCCATTGACGATTGATCAACTTCAGGCTCTTAATTTAGTGATGAGTGAAACTATTAATTGAAAATTGAGTAAAGTATCTGTTATCCCCCGGAGCTATGTGTGAAAAGGAGCTCAAAAGGCTCTTCCAAACCAGGATATGCCAATAATAAAATAAATTACCCGCTGCGACCGGGTATGGTATTATCGGCAACCTGGTGAGCTCGAGGGACAAACTGGAAAATGCTGACAAGTTGACTCGAATACAACTTTTTACAGACTCATACTAAATGAACCCACTTCTGGAGGACAAACACAAAAAAAATGCAATCCTGTATAGCATTATTGGGTTCGGGATTGGATTGATCTTTCCGATAGCCGGTACCATAGTGATCACCCGGGAATTCTCAGGATCGTATGGACTGAACAGCTTAATACAATTGCATATTGACAATCCACTTTTACAAATTATAGATCTTGCCCCCTTTATTTTATTATGCGCCGGACTGATTTTCGGAGTTTCTATTGACAATAAATTCATCGCATTAATTGAAAGCACCGAGAAGAAATTTAAAAATCTGATAGAAGATGCCGCTGAAGTAATTTATATCACAGATTACAAAGGCAACTTCGTCTACTTTAACCGTCGGCTTGAAACTGTTTACGGATACAAGCCTGAAGAGATGATCGGCGCACATTTTACAATATTGGTTAATCCCTCCATGGCGAAAAAAGTTGCCGACTTTTATAAGATTCAATTCGAAAAAAAGATTGCAGAAACAATTTCGGATTTTCAAATAATTGATAAAAGTGGGAATCTCAGGTGGGTCGAACAAACCGTTATTTTAAGAATGAAAGGCGACCGTGTTGAGGGATTCCAAAGCATAGTTCGCGATATAGATCACAGGATCAAACAGGAAAGAGAAATTCTGAATCTTAATGATCAATTGAAATTTAAACTTGATGAGCTGGAAAGTGTCAATCAGGAATTAAGTGCATTTAACCATACCGTATCCCATGACCTGCGATCTCCATTAAGAGGTATTGCCACTCTGGTGGAGATTATACAAATGGATTTTGAGTCTCAATTGCCTGAAGAAGCTCAAGGAATATTATCAAGAATAATTGCCAGCACAAACAAAGTCCAGACACTTGTTGAAGACCTTCTTGAATTCTCAAAAATCGGACGACAGGAAATTCATAAAGAAAAGGTGAACATGCGGGAGCTGACTGACCAGATTCTACAGGAACAACTCTCAAATAATTTGGAAATTAAAACTTCTGTTCAGGTGGATGATCTTGCAGATTCTGTCTGTGATAAGCAATTAATCCGGCAGGTATGGGTAAACTTCATTTCAAACGCGTTAAAATACTCTTCGAAAAAGGAAAATCCTGTAATCCGGATAGGAAACTACATTGAGAATTTACATCAGATTTACTTTATAAAGGATAATGGTGCAGGTTTCGATATGGCCTACTACAAAAAATTATTCGGCGTTTTCAGTCGTTTACACTCTGATACAGAATTTAACGGTACAGGAGTTGGACTTAGCATCGTGAAAAGGATTATTGAACGTCACAATGGTAAAGTTTGGGCGGAAGGACAACCTGGACTTGGGGCTACATTTTATTTTTCACTACCGGTAATAGCAGTTGATTCTGCGGCAATGCCTATACACGTCGATTCGCCTGTATTCTATGGCTGAAGGAATCTGCTATACTCGTAACTTTTTTCAATTCCTTTTCCGGAAATACAAATTTAGTCGTACCAATCAGCGTCTACTTCTTTTTACTATAATAAGGAATGCTATCCTCCGACACGTTGTCTTTTTCCTGCCAGTAATCAACGGTAACCACTTTCCCGTGACGTGTCCGTAATAACCTTCCAAAAACCGCATTGGTACTGTTAAAACCAACATCTGTAACACCTAGTGTATAGGTATTTATAACAAGCTCTGTCGGCATTTGCTCCCCTCCCTCCGGCACCTGCACCGTTGCTGATTTTGGATGCGAACTCGGAACAATCATGACAGTGAACCCGTTATATTCCAGGAGGTTTTTCAGAAAGGAAGCACGCTCAGGATTTACATTCTTTTCCACAATGGCACATTTCACACCATCGAGATCCTCAAATTGATGATTTTGATTAATCGCCATTCTATTATTTATTTGTTCATTTCCAGTACCATTAATTATTTCAAACCAAAACTTAATGAAAGAATAAACTCGTATATCCCTGTTGTAAATCCTAGAATCAATATTCCGCCCAGACAGAAAATCATTGCAGCTTTCACTGATATTCCCAGTTTCAAATGAGACATACCATTTTCATTCGGTTCCATGAATACGGCCCGTATCACACGCAGATAATAATAAAGTGAAACAACCATGTTCAACGCGGCAAATATAATCAAGGGCCAATTTCCGCTTCCGGCACCGGCACCCAATAAAAACATTTTGCCAAAAAAACCTGCCGTAGGAGGAATCCCTGCCAGAGAGAAAAGTGAAATACCAAGTAACCAGCTCAAGCCCGGATTAGTCTTATAGAGGCCGTTATAATCTTCAATATTTTCCTTGCCGGTGAGTGCTGAAATATGGGATACCACAGTAAATGCACCAAGATTCGAGAACACATAGATCAAGATAAAATATATGGAAGAACTCATCCCTTGCTCATTCGAGCCGGAAATACCAATTAATATATACGCAACCTGCGCGATTGAAGAGAAAGCAAGGAATCTTTTCATATTGGTTTGACGCAATGCGAATAAATTTCCAACAGTCATCGTAATGACTGCGGAAAGAACCAGAACATCATACCAAATGCTACTCATTGACTGAAACAAGGTATAAAGCACTGAAGACAAAAAGAAAACGATCGTCCCCTTGGAAACTACCGATAAATATGAAGTAACGGCAACAGGCGAACCTTCATATACATCCGCTGTCCAGAAATGGAATGGAGCCACTGAGAGTTTAAAGGCAAAACCCGAGAACACAAAAACAAAGGCAAGAATTTGCAGAGGCGCACCGGTTAACAGACCTGCCATCAAGACAAAATCCAATGTACCGGTGCTTCCATATAAAAGTGAAATTCCGAATAACAACAAGCAGGAAGCAAAGGCTGATGACAGTATCATTTTCATGGCAGCCTCGCCGGAAATTCTTTTCTCCAGATCAAAATTACATAAGGCGGCAAGTGGTATCGCGGACAACTCTAAGGCAAGGTAAAACATCAGCAAGTTGCCACTTGACAAGAGGAAAAACATCCCAAGCATTGAACTGAGCAAGAGCATATAAAATTCAGGTAAATGCTTGTGACCGCGCATCCATTCCTTTGACTGCAAATGGATAATTAATAATGCAAGATTAAGAACATTCTTCTGAAATGCGATCAATGCCGAGTTGTGGAACATCCCGCCAAAAATTTCTCCTTCAGAATTCAGGAACCAACCCATAAGAAAATTAATTCCTAAAAGAATATTCATTAAAAAAATCAGATTTTCATTCTTCCATTCGGCTGTTCTTATTTTTAACACAAGCAAAAGCACCAGAATGCCCAGCAGAAACCACTCGTGTTTTAACAAAGAAAAAAAATCTGACATATCCATACTATTTTAGCGTTGCTACACCTTTCAAATGCTCAACGATCTCAATTGCTCCGGGACTGACCAGATCCCTTAGCCAGAATGGGACAATACCCATAGCCAGAATTCCGGTAATTAGAATTATTCCTGCAAGTTTTTCATTCCAGCCCGCATCACCTAAAAGCGCAAACTTTGGATTGTGTATCGGTCCCAACACGGATCTTCCTGTGGCTCGTAATATATATACAGCTGTAACAACAATGGACATACAAGCCAGTATTGTCGCTATGCGGTAAAAGAACTCCGCCCTTTCCCAAGAACCAACAAATACTGTCATCTCAGCCACAAATCCGCTGAAACCCGGAAGTCCAAGTGAACACAGACCGGCAATAAAAAACACGGTGCTGATAAAAGGCATCACCTTTAACAAGCCTCCTAATTGTGCAACTTCGCGGGTATGAGTTCTCTCATATAACATGCCTATCGCAGCGAAGAAAAGTGCTGTCATCAATCCATGAGAAACCATTTGAAGGACGGCTCCGGTTACTGCAGTGGGTGTCAGCATACCAATACCCAGCAAAACAAATCCACAATGGCTGACAGAAGAATAGGCGTTCATATATTTCAGATCTGTCTGCATCATCGTTGCAAATGCTCCGTAAATAACGGCGATCGTTGCCAATAGAACTATTATCCAGGAATAATAAGCTGCGGCTTCAGGCATAAGATAAGTTGCTACACGTAGGCAGCCATACCCTCCAAGCTTCATTGAAATTCCTGCAAGGAACATTGATGCGGCAGTTGGAGCAGAAGAGTGACCATCCGGTACCCATGTATGAAATGGGAACAATGCGGTGAAGACACCAAATCCAACAAACAGGAAGGGGAAAAAATATAACTGAACATTCCTCGGTATCCCGTTGGAAGCAATTTGTGTAAGATCAAAGCCGGCAGTTTGGCTATTGCCAAGGAAATATACGCCCAACAATCCAATTAATACTAACGCGGATCCTGCCATTAACATCAATGCCAATTTATTGGCACTATATATTTTTTTTCCACTACCCCACATCCCAATCAACATAAATTTTGGTATGACAGCGACTTCCAGAAAGAAAAACATCAGGAACAAGTCGAGTGAAATGAAAAAACCATATGCCCCCGCTCCAAGTAATGTCAGCAAAAAGAAAAATTCCTTCGGCATCCTGTCAACTTTCCATGACATCAGAATACCTGCTAACACGACAAATGCGGTTAAAAGAATCATGGCAACAGATATACCATCCACTCCGATATGATAGTTGATCTGAAAAGCAGGAAACCATGCTGCCTTATACTCACTCATGAATTTTCCTGCACCCAGTACTGTACCTTTCTGCAAAAAAACAAAAAGAAGAAACAATGAAACGACAAACTGGACACCGGCACCTGCAAGAGCTATTCTTTTCGCGTTACCCTTTCCGGCTAATAAAATCACAAGACAAGTGAGTAATGGAAGCAGTATCAATAATGAAAGATTCATTCTTCTGACATTTTATAGTATATAATAAATAAAGACGATAGCCAGACCAATTACACCACCAACAAAATAAAATGCATAGTGCTGCAACTTTCCTGACTGGAGACCGCTAACAGACAAGGAGAAAACTTGTGTCGTGGCGGCTGCGATATTCACCATTCCGTCTACAATCGTTTTGTCGAACCATGCTGCTGGTTCAGCAATAAAACGAAAGATAATTTTCTTCGTAACAAACTCATATACTTCGTCGATATAAAACTTAGAATATAAAGCTCTGTACAATGACCCTGCCCTTTGGGAGAAAGCATCAGGCTTTGCAGATGGTTTCTTATAAAAAATCCAGGCAAGTACAATTCCTCCAACTGACAACAGAACCGGGAGTATTGAAAACTCCGGATGGAACTTTGTCTTAAGCGCTATACCGTCGCTGCTAACTAAATCGCTAAAAGGAATAAATCCTGAGAAGGCGGCGAGGAAAGAAAGTATGACCAATGGTATCATCATGCTTAACGTCGCTTCATTCTTGTTTTCATGATGGCTTTGATATTCCTTATTCCAGAAGATAGAAAAATATAACCTGAACATATAGAAAGCAGTCAGACCTGCTGTGAGGATTGCCAGAATATATATCGTTTGATTAGAATGAAAAGCTGCAAGCAAGATCTCCTCTTTACTGAAGAAGCCGGCAAAAGGAGGAATTCCGGAAATAGACAAACAGGCAATTAAAAATGTTATACCTGTTATTGGTAATGCTTTCCTTAAACCTCCCATATCCCGTAAATCATTACTATGAACATAATGAATAATCACACCAGCTCCAAGGAATAACAAGGCCTTGAACATGGCATGAGTGAATAGATGAAACATAGCTGCCATGTAACCCAAACCAGACTCTCC
>CAYHFJ010000104.1:0-11256 GCA_964355885.1 uncultured Flavobacteriales bacterium | reverse complement strand
TTTTTACAGACACGTCAATAAAATTCGGGGAGAACATCCCTTCTAACCGGCTCAACGCAAAATCGAGCTCTGTACTTTGGGTTAATCTTGACTATAAAAATGATTACGGAGCACACGAAGTTTACTTTGAGTTTGCACGGACAGATTCCGTGGAGGCATTTTTTGTCAATACCAACGGAACCCTCGAAAAAGTTTCGGGCGGATATGGCATCAGCGATTCCGTGCTTTCAGTGTCAGGGAACCCCAGGTATGTCAAGGTTAATTTGCTCGGACATACCCAGAATCGTATCATGTTTCGTTTTATATTCCATTACCCCTTTTCATTTTCAGACCCGGTATTGCTATATTATCATACGGAAAAAACATTTGTAAGCGGGTACACCTCTCGCGCACTAATCTTTGGCGTATTTACCGGAGCAGGGATGTTGATGATCGTGCTTTTGCTGCTTTTTTACCGTTCGTTTAAAGACACGAATTTCATCAACCTGATCATTTGCATTGCAAGTTTTACTGCCTATTTCGCATTTACAAAAGACATTGTGTACGACCTTTGGCCCTCCTCGTACAGGCTCCTTTGGTTGCTGACATCTGTCGTTGCTTTCGGGGTTTTTTCTTACACTCTGTTTATATCGACATTTTTACACTTACGGAAACTACATCCCATACTCTATTATCTCACGTGGTTCCCGGTAGTAGTGATCATTGTCGATGATTGTTTCCTGGCGTTTTTTTATTCCCTCATCACAATTCGCCTGGTTTCAAATCTCTCCGGGCTCCTTTGGCTGATTATGCTAACTATTTCCCTCATTGTCTATATCCGGGAAAAGCGAGATTATAGCCGGTACATATCCTTCGCCGTACTGATGAGTGTCGTAACATTTCTTGTTCAGTTGTTCATGTTTGAGGGTTTGTTGGAAGACAATCTATTGACCAGCTATTCCCCGGTCTTTGCTAACGCTGTTCAATTTATCGTATTCTCATACGCGTTGATTGACCACGTACTTACCCTCCGGACCGAAAAGATATTTTACGAATTGAAAGCCCAGAAATCGGAACTGGAAAAACAGTATCAGCTGAATGAAGCAAGGAAAAAAATCGCGTCGGACCTTCATGATGATGTAGGGAGTACATTGTCATCCATCCGGATTATAAGTACAGTGGCAGAGAACAGCCAGCAGCAGTTACCTGAAGCCATAAAAAAAATACGAGAAAGTACGCAGCGCATGCTTGACAACTTAAGCGATATCGTGTGGGCCGTAAATCCTGATAACGATACGATGGAGCAAATGATGGTCCGAATGAATGTATACGCTTCACAAGTCCTGGAAATTAGGAATATTGACTTCACATTTGATGTTGACGAAAGTGTCTCACGGATGAGTTTACCGATGGATAAAAGAAGAGATGTGTACCTGGTCTTTAAAGAGGCGTTGAACAACATCGTCAAATATTCAGAATGCGACAAGGTGGAAATCAGGATATTTAATTCAGGAGAAAATGTACTATTGAAAATTACTGATAATGGAAGAGGATTTGAGGTGGCACCACTTCGACCAGGTGGTAAAAACACGGTTCTTCCTGGAAATGGATTAATGAACATGAGAAAAAGAGCGGCGAATCTTGGAGGAGCACTTGATATTGTCTCTGCTCCAGGGCAGGGAACAGCAATCACACTTCAAGTGCCGGTCGTGAGTCCGCAAGATGACAGAATGGATTCATTTTCTAACAACAAGTAAACTATGCCGGTTAAACTAGCCTTATACGAAGACAATATTGATTTGCGAGAGAGTCTTTCTGCTTTATTTATGCAGGTAACAGATTTTGAACTTATGGGCGCCTTTTGCAATTGCGACCATGTTCTCGAAGAAATGGAACAACTGAAACCAGAAATTGTCCTTATGGACATAGACATGCCCGGGACCAATGGCATCGAAGGTTTGAAAAAAATCAAAGCTTCGTGTCCAGGCATCCTGGTGATGATGCTGACAGTTTTTGAAGATAATAAGCATATTTTTGATGCGGTGTGCAATGGTGCTTCCGGGTATATTTTGAAAACCGCTTCACCGGAACAGATTATTGCTGCTGTTGTGGAATTGTCTAAAGGCGGTGCGCCGATGACTCCACCGATTGCGCGCAAAGTTCTTGAGTTTTTTTCTAAGCCTGTCTCCGGGCCTGATTACAATCTGTCAAAACGTGAAATGGATGTCCTGGTCCTGCTGGTGAAGGGCTGTAGTTATAAAATGATAGCCCATGAACTTTACATTTCCATTGATACAGTTCGTTCACATATCAAAAAGATATATGAAAAACTGCAAGTAAACACCATGACTGAAGCCGTTGCCAAAGCAATTCACAATAAGATTGTTTAAGCATTTTGTACGGTAAAATCACATCATCATGTGATTGACGCACACCATCTCTACCTACATCTTTGTATGTCTTTTAGAATAATAGCACTATAGAGGCCTTGCAAACTTTGTTCCTCCTGCAAATGAAATACTTCATCCCATGTCAACACAATTAACTGAAAGAGAACATGAGATTCTGAACTTGATCTTTCAGGGTTTTACTAACAAAGCAATTGCAGAAAAATTATTTGTCAGTGTGTATACCGTTGAGACCCATAGAAAAAATCTAAATCATAAATTAAGTGCAAATAATACAGCCATTCTTCTGGCAAATGCAATGAAGAATAATTACTTACCATGATCAATCAAAGCAATCAGCACCCCTATTTGGCATATTCAGTTTCTTGACTACGTTCCTCGCCAAGCAATACTCAATTAATAATTCAAAAACATGAAAAAACTGACCCTCTTTCTGATTTCATTAATGTTTAGCATGAATGTTCATTCTCAATGTAACATTTATGGCGATTTTAATTATTATCCCAATCCTGGCGGCTTTGGCTGGTATGTTTTTTATGATATTTCATATGGTTCCGGACTTAGTTCTGGACAATACTACCAGTGGACAGTAAATGGTGTACCCGCTGGGACAAACGATGTACTACACTATCAATTTTCCAGTTCAGGTACCTATACAATTTGTGAGACTATCAGTGATCCAATTTATTCGTGCTATTACCCTCCCATTTGCAAAACCATTAATATCGCGTTATGCCCGGCTGTAACCACCAACTTTTATGCAACAAACAATGGCAATTACAACTATACATTTACCTCGAGCGGAACCATTCCAGATGCCTACTACTGGACTATTGACGGCAGTTGGCTGTCCGGAGCAAGTAGCTTTTCTTACACGTTTGGCAGTTCGGGGGTACACACTATATGTCTTTCCGTTACCTCCGGAGGATGTACTTACGATCCCGTTTGTTATACTGTCACAATTAATATGTGTCCTAGCTTTAATCAGAATTTTCAATATAATTCTTCCGATGGAGCCACGTATTATTTTTCAGATTCGTCTACCGGAACATTGAGCAACCCTTCGTATAATTGGAAAATTAACGGAACTACGGTTTCCACTTCGCAAAACATGAATTATACATTTACCACACAAGGTTCATACGAAATATGCGAGACGATTACCGCCAACGGTTGTACCTATGTGCCTCTTTGTACGGAAATCTATGTGTGCCCGCCAATTATTATGGAAATTACATTTACGAACACAGGGTATTCGTATACGTTCACGGATGAATCTCGAAATCTGGATAATTCTCCATTGCTGGGAACGCTTACCCGCTACTGGAGCGTTAATACCGTAGAGCAGTCAACCCATAGCCAGATATTTAATTATACTTTCCCTGGATCTGGCAGCTATACAGTTTGTCTGGATCTTTTGCATAACAGTTGTTTATACGCGGATTACTGTGGCACAATCAATGTTACTTCAACCGACATTCCAAGCGAGAATTTCAGCACCGGCATCAAGGTTTATCCTTCTCCGGTACAGGGAACTCTTTACATCAACCCAGGGAATGCCCTGGTTAATTCTGTTGAAGTTATAGATGCCTCCGGAAAAAGTGTCATCAAAAAAGATGTTGTAAGCGGCAGCGATTTAACTGTTGATACACAGCATCTGGCTACCGGTGTATACACTGTCATCCTGAAAACTGAGACAGGAGGAATTGTGAAGAAAATAGTTAAATAAAGAACAAGTCAATTCAAACTACAAAGAGAGGAACGCAGTTTATCTCTATACGGCATGACATATTCTATTTTAGAAACAAATATATTTTGTTTTTGATGACAAGGAGGGAATATTACTTATTATTTTTAATTAAATGTTCCTTCGTGGTAGTATAGTTTGGCATACATGTAGTCAAATTTTAATGCGGTCTGTATGAAAGCAGAACTTACTCGACGCGAGTTGGAAATACTCCGTCACCTTTCAAACGGGTTAACGAATTCCCAAATTGCCGGAAAACTCAATTTGAGCATTTTCACAATAGAAACACACCGTAAGAAGATCAATCTTAAACTCGGCGCCCATAGTACTGCAACCATGCTGAAGGCGGCATGGAGGAATGGACTGTTGTGAATAGGAAAGTATATCGAATATACCAATATGTTGGTATTGTCGTTTTGAAAAAGGCGATATAATTTTAACTAACCAATTTTAAAAATATGCACTACTGATACTCTACCAATGGACCCCGATATATAAATCAAAACATACGTGCAGGACATTCACTGACACTACTCTTCTATACATCCGATAATTTCTAAATCAAATCAAAATGAAAACACAAAAAAAACTTCTACTTATTGGTTTACTAATAATAACATGCAATTTATTGACTGCACAGATTCCGCAAAAATTCAATTATCAAGCTGTAGCCAGAAACAACAATGCGATTATCGAAAATGGATTAATTGGAGTAAGGCTTACTATAACACAAGGAACTGGCGGAGCATCCCTGTATCAGGAAACACAATCCCCGACAACCAATGCGTTCGGCATCTTTTCTTTACAAGTAGGAGGTGGAACACCTGTGAGCGGAAACTTCTCTACGATTGATTGGAAAAGTGGCGACAAGTGGTTGCAGGTGGAAATGGATCCTGCCGGAGGAACTGCATATGCCAATATGGGCTCATCAGAATTATTAAGTGTTCCTTATGCCCTGAATTCTGGCGATGGATGGATCATCAACGGCAACAACATCAGCAACCCGAATGTGGGAACAGTGAATATTGAAAACGGAAATCTTTCATTAAACGATAATGAAATAAGACTTCATAGTGCGGTAGACGGAAATCATATTATTAAATACGATCCGATTTATGATGGCATCCATATTACCGGTTGGTTAGGCGGTGTTTTGTCAGCGTCTCATGGAGGTATAGATGTTCTTCGGTGGACGGATTTTGGAAATGTGGGTATAGGAATAGGATCTCCAGCATCTAAATTGCATTTATCATCAAGTGATACGATGGGTTTAAAGGTTGATTATTCGGGTTCGGGCACTAACCACTCAATAGTTTTAAAAACCACGAATAGCTTGGTAGGGAGTAGACCGCAAATTGATTTTGAGAATTCTGTCGGTTTAGTTGCTTCACTCAGTCCTGCAAGTAATATTTTCAATTTTGACGTCACAAATGGACTACGCGTTAGGGAGCTTGGCTCTAATTATTTAACTACCTTTTCAGTTAATAGTAATGGCGACGGCTATATAAAGGGAGGTTTACGTGTAGATAGTGGGACATTAAGGGTCCCTCTGGGCAGGGTCGGCATTGGCACAAATTCACCCGGTGATAAATTGTCAATAAGAAGTGGCGCACTTTCTTTTCATGACACTATCAATGATCTTCCGTATGTAGGAATGGATTATGATGGAGCCTTGGACGGAATGCGATTCAGGGTAAATATACTGAACACAGCTCTCAATACGGATAGAATGTTCATTTCAAGGGTGAGTGGCAATGTTGGAATTAACACGACTGCTCCTGGTTATACGCTTGAGGTAGCGGGCACCGCCGGCAAACCTGGTGGAGGTTCATGGGCGGTTACTTCTGATGCACGCCTGAAGCAGGATGTAAAACCGTATTCGGATGGTTTGCAACAATTGTTATTAATAAATCCTGTCAGGTATCATTACAATGAAGCCTCTGGTTATAGTACAAGACCTGAATACGTAGGAGTAATTGCCCAAGAATTAAAGGAGATTGTTCCGTATATGGTAGGAACGTATCAGAAAAATGAAATGGAATATTACAATGTCGACAACTCGGCAATGACATACATGTTGATCAATGCCGTTAAAGAACAGCAAAAGTTGATTCAAGATCTTAATGCTTCAAACGCCGTCTTAACAGCAACCATGAATTCTTTGAAAGCTGAAGTTGAAGCGATCCGGTCTGAAAGTGGAAACGCCGTGTCAAATACGAACACCAGAATTAATAAATAGTTTTCATTGGGCATACCCTCTTACCCCGGAATGAAACAAAAGAGCATTCCGGGGAAAGTATGCCACAGGTTGCAAGGCTGCCGATATCCCAATTAACGCGTATTACAGCAGATAAAATAACAGCAACGTTTTAAAATCCTTTCAGAACCGCAATGTCCGGTTTCCAAGGCAATAAATTTAATGGTACATCCAACTCAAACCCAATAATCCAAAATCACAATGAAACGAAATTCACTTCTGCTACTTTACATTGCAATATATACCGCAACATTTGCACAGGCGGAGCTTACACGTTCATGTGTAGCTTCTTCCGGCGGGGATTTCACAAATGGGTCTGTGACATTATCCACTACAGTTGCAGAACTAACCATGGTAACCACTTTTGATGTGGGTAGCACTCAGGTATACCAGGGTTTTCAAAACAGTGCTCGCATGATTGACTGGGTTTATGTAAGCCCCAATACTAACACGGATTTAACCCTGACACTCTACCCGAATCCGGCGAACACATCTCTAATGATGGAGTTCACAGATCCGCAACGGTTTCTAATCAGAATAAGTCTGGTCAATCCGCTAGGACAGATTGTGCATTCCAGCTTGATGAATCCCTTTCAAAACAAGGTGTGCATTGATGTGAGTACGCTCTCTGCCGGGATGTACACATTGACATTGGAAGACAAATCCGCGGAGCGGATGTTTAGCCGTTTAGTTAATGTGAGCCATTAAGCCAGAAATTTATTTCCGAATGTCTGCAATAGACACCCCAACACCCCTGTAGGCCATTTCTTCCACAATTGACGGAGACATCCTTTAATAAAGATTGCTGGTTGCAAGGATAAATACTGCAAACTATTATAATAATTCTCTTACGCTGATAAATATCGACTTACTCATGAAAAAAATTCAATTAATACTCGTCTTCTTCATTTCTTGCCAAATGATGCATGCGCAAAAAACATCCTTTGTTTATTTGCCTCCAAAATCTTCAGCAATGCCGGAATGGATGAATATATTTTATTCAGGTGTGAGGAATGCTCATGATCTTGAATCCGCCTATGAGAAATATTACGAAACACATCCGTTTGAAAAATCCACCTATACGCAATATTACAAACGATGGATGAGGGAGAATGAGCGGTATATTCAGGAAGATGGCACGCTTTTATTTCCGGAAAACACTCCTGCCAAACAACAAGAATCGAAAAACGAAATTCAAAATTCAACAGGCAACTGGACTCTGGTAGGCCCAATAGAAACTTTTGAGCCCGCCTGGGTTGATGTCGCGCAACCGTCTATTCCCTGGCAAGTGAATATATATGCATTTGATATTGCTCCTACCAATCCTGATGTTCTTTATGCATGTCCTGAGACAGGTGGAGTCTTTAAAACCGTGGACAAAGGATTAAACTGGTTTTCGGTTTCCGATAATATTCGATTAGGCGCATTTTCTTCGGTTGCGATCGATCCGACTAATCAAGACATTGTTTATATTTCGAATCAACAGGATGTTTATAAAACTATTGATGGAGGTGTTTCCTGGACAAATATTTACTCGACACCGAGTCTGAACAGTAATGATATTGCCATATTTCAAAATGATCCAAATGTAATTTTAATTGCCGGAGGAAGTGGAGTATACAAGTCTGTGAATGCAGGTGCATTTTTTAACTTAATGGCCGGTGTATCAGGAATCATTTATGATATTGAAACAAATCCATTGAGGGATTCTTCTGTCTATGTATTGTGTAAAACTCTCGGTGATTCGCTGGTCAGGTTTTATCGTTCGTATGACGCCGGTTTCAGTTTTTCTGCTGTAAATGCCGGCTGGATTTCAGGCGCTTCAGAATCAGGAAGAATGACCGTTACACCAGCTGACACCAATTATATTTACGCTGTACTTTTAATGGAAGGTTCGCTAACTATACCGGTGATATTAAGAAGCACTGATGCGGGTTCAAATTGGACCCATACGTGTAGCGGTACTCAAATTTATTTTGGAGACAATAGCAGCCCTTTGGGTATGAGTAACGGGCAGCATTATTATGATTTAAGTATCCAGGCCTCTACCATTAACCCAGCCGAAGTAATCGTGGGTACCACTTCTGCCTATAAATCTGTAGATACAGCCAACACATTTACACCATTCGGTGGTTATCTGGGAGATTTCCTAATTCATCCGGATATTCAGGAAATGAAAATGATTGGGAATGATGCATGGATTTCAACAGATGGGGGCTTAACATACTCGACAGATTTTTTTACGAATATTTCAAACGCATCGTCAAGAACTAAGGGAATATATGCCAGTGATTTTTGGGGCTATGGCCAGGGTTGGAATGAGGATTTGGCTACCGGCGGAAGATATCATAATGGTGATGTCGCCATGTACGATGGTTATCCGATAGACAAAACCCTTTCCCTATGGGGTTCGGAATTGGGTACCGGGTATGCGTTTGTTGGAAAAGATATGTACATAGCCAATTCTGATGTCGGGGCTTATATTATGCCCAGAACATTCAGTGGAAATAAAACTGATTTTATTTTTAGCCTTTACCCTAATGAAGACGGTGGTGGATTTGATGCCAGTGAAATGGAAAGTTATCCTGATTGCTTCAATCACATCTATATTGGTAACAGCAACAGCTTATGGAAGTCGGAAGATGGTGCAATGTCATATGCTGAAATTCACAATTTTAATGAACGAGTTAAAAAATTTGAGATTTGCCGTAGCAATCCATTGGTTATGTATCTGGCAACAGAATATTCGCTGTATAAAACGATTGATGGAGGCCTTACCTGGACTGCACTTACTTTACCTTCAGGACAATCGATCTCTCGTTTGTCAATGTCTGTCAGTTTTACCGATGAGAATGTTTTATGGATAGCATCGCCTTATAATCCTTCCAATGCAAGAGTTTTTAAAACTGTTGACGGAGGAGGCAGTTGGATTAACCTGACAACAGCAATGATTAATGGTTATAATTATTCTGTAATAAATCATCAGGCAGGAACGGATGGAGGGGTGTATATTTCTTCCGGGGATTACGCGCAGGTTTTTTACAGAAACAACACAATGCCTGATTGGATGAATTATTCCACCGGGCTGCCTGTGGAATACCGGCCGGTGAATACAAAGCCTTTTTATAAGAAAAACAAACTACGCTCTGCTGGTAGCAGAGGAATTTGGGAAGTGGATTTCTACGAGGATGGTTTACCGGTGGCTCAGCCTACCGTCGATAAGCTTGAATCATCATGCGTAAGAGACACCTTTTATTTTGATGACTTTTCCGCGGTCAATCATGCACTGGTTAATTGGCAATGGAGTTTCCCGGGTGCATCTTATGTTAGTGCAACCACAATCAGGAATCCGAAAGTTAAATATCCCTCTACCGGTACCTACACTGCCACTTTAACCGTTACACAAAACGGAAATGTTAGTAACAAATCAGTTAGTATCACGATTTCAGGAAACAACTGTGAAGCAGATTCGCTTCCAGGTAGCGCTTTGACGCTATCAAATGATGGTGACTATGCCAGTGTTCCTGCTTTATATTTGAACTCAAATACGATTACAATTTCGTGTTGGGTTAAACCTGATTCGATTCAAAATAATTGGGCTGGTGTTATATTTTGCAGAGGAGGTACGTCTTGTTCAGGTATTAGTGTGCTTGATGATCTGGAACTGAGGTACCATTGGAAAGCTGACCATTATGGATTTTCAACCGGTTTATATATTATCCCCAATGCATGGAATCATGTAGCATTAGTCGTCACACCAACCAGTGCTACAGTCTATCTGAATGGAATTGCTTCGACAGATACCGGGGTATTTACACCGGAATTATTCGATGCCTTAACATTGATAGGAGAGGATGCAATAAGCACCGGGCGTACATTTCATGGACTTATTGATGAAGTTTGTTTCTGGAACAGGGCTCTGACAACGGATGAAATACGAGCGATGAGACATCTGACTAAAATTCCTTCATCAGATCCAGGCCTGGTTGCGTATTATCAGTTTAATGAACCGGGAGGATTGGTGCTGGATAGATCGGGGGTAAAACATGCTTTCCTTTCAGCCGGAGCATCCCGTGTGGTATCAACAGGGCCATTTGCCGGTGGAGTTAGCAGTAAATTAACTGTGGCAAGCGGAGGAATCTTTACATTTCCAGGCACGGATTTGACTCTTGCTTTTCCTGCAGCCGGCGGATCAACATATCCTGACGGGGATCTCTGGGTATCAAAATTAAACTGTAACCCAGACCAAAATGCAAATCCTTATCCAATGGTAAGCAAATACTGGGTGGTAAATAATTATTGGTGCAACTCTTCATTCAGTGTATTGGACAGCATCAATTTCGAAGGACTGCCTCAGCTGTCCATTACAACAGCAAATAATTACTATTTATACACGCGAGAAGCGAATGAGGATGGCTCTACCTGGGGAAACCCACACGATACTGCAGATGTATACAATCTGAATGGGGCGAATTCAAGTTTGAACTTCAGTAACAATAACAACATTATATCCTTCGGTCAGCTCTCACTAAACACACTCAATAGTACGGTAAGCATTCAGGAACCGGAATCAACAGGTAGCTTTAATGTAAACGCTTACCCGAACCCGACAAAAAACGAATTGTATTTGGATCTCAATTCGTCAAAGGATTGCAAGAACACTACAATCAGCATGTATAATGACATTGGCAAATTAGTACTTTCGTCAAATCACAAAATAAAAATGGGTGAAAATAGAATATTGTTGAATTTGGCCTCTTTCCCGAATGGTATTTATATATTAAGTGTTGAAATTGATCGAAGTAAAAACGCGCAACAAATAGTTATTCATAAATAATAGCCAGTAAATAGTCGACCCTTAACAA
>CAYHFJ010000103.1:0-11337 GCA_964355885.1 uncultured Flavobacteriales bacterium | reverse complement strand
TCATTTTGAATGAAGAACAAAGAATATTAGCTGAACTATTTAAACTTTAATTTTGAGTGTCCCAGTGCGGAAGGCAGGAAAAAAGTCGCATGAAATTTTATCATGCGACTTTTTTATTTTTTATACAATTTGTAGCTAAGAACTACTGCTTGATAATTTTTCGGACACTTACATTATTTCCATTTATCATTTTTAACCAATAACAACCTGCCGGAAGCTGACTCACACCAACTTCAAATGAGTTGGCAGCAGTACCTGAATTATAAATGATTTCTCCGATTGAATTGTAGAGAGATATCTGCAAGTCATGAACCTGCCCGTTGTAAGTGATGTGTAACCTGTCAGAGATGGGATTTGGATAGGCGGAGAATAAACCGGAATTATTATCAGGTCCTTTGTTGAGACCGGTGATAATGGATTGTAAGTCCAGTTTGTCGATGTATAATTTACTTCCAACTACTGCCGAATCAAATGGATAATGGGAGGAGTAAAAGTCTATCTTTAAAGTGTCAGGTGCCATTGATGAGTTAATCGGAATGGCGAAAGGGGTGTAAACGGATGTAGGAGGAAAATAAAGAAAACCTCCACCGACCAGAGTAGCACTCAAACTGGTTGAAATGTTTGCCATTCCAGTATCATTACCCGGCGTAAGGTATTTGTAAAATCCGACAAGTGTATCAGTTATATTGGTGAAAGGATACCCTCCTTCATTATTTGAATTGCCCGAACTGACACCTGAGATTTGCGCAACGCTACCCTGATTGGTATTTTCAAGTATTAAAGCTGATAGTCCACTAACTGCATCAGATGATTGTTTGACACCATTTCCAATATTTGTCCAGCCGAGGGGATTATCGATGCTTTTATTAATCCAGTTGTCCAGACTGCCACCGGGAATTGCTTGGGTGATGGAGGGTCCGGTAAATGCCAGTTCGTCTAACTCAATCCAGCTTCCGCTCGTAATACCCTGGTTGGTGATGAGATTACTCGCTGTGGCTGCAATGATAACTGTATCAGGCATGGAGGCAAGAGTCAATGGAAAGGAAAATGGAACATAAGTTGGCTCACTTCCTGTTCCTTTGATTTTAAAAAGATCCGAGCTGAGGATCGAACCAGCACTTTTGAAAACCACTAAAATGAGTGCGGTATCATTTCCCGGTAAATCATAACGGTAGTAACCTGTAAGCTCTGTTGGCTGTTCTGAATATGGAACGCCCCCTTCTACGGCAAGAATGTCTTGAACTGTATTTGACAAAGATCCTTTAAGAGTATCCAGTCCTACAATATAGGTTTCAATTCTTGCAGAGAGTCCGGCAAAACCTACAACAGGAGAAACTGTTGGAATGCTAAAAGCAGGGACAGTTTCCATATTCGAAGTAAACCAGAATGCAGGTTCGTCGTAGTTGAAGTTGCTCCAGTTTTCGAAGTCTGCATTAGGAATAGATTGTCCCTGAACAGTCATCTGAACAAGGAATAGCGTAATGATAAGTAAACATTTTTTCATGAGCTGGATTTTTTTATAAGTGATAAAATTACTAAAGCTTTGAGAATTTGAGGTTTAAATTTAGGCTAAATACTATTATTTTTAAACAGCATTGCTGTAATAAAACTTTGATTCAGTGCAATTTCATACTGGTATTTCTGGTCAGGCACGAATTTCATTCTGCTTTTCCGGTAAGATTTCCTTGAGAATTTCGATGAAAGCTATGAGAATCAGAATATAGGATCCATAAAGATAGATTGGAAGTGGGGCAAGATAGAGGCAAAAAGTGCAGGAAGCAGCAGTAATACCTGTGATTAATTTGTATTTCTTTTTAACAATTAAAAGCAGAATAAACATAAAGCCAAAAAGAGCCGACAGATAGCTTAGAAGTAAGGAAGAACGAAAATACCCAAATGAGAAAGACTGGCACAAGTTCAACATGGCATTTCGCAGAATCAGTAAAGGATTTTCTATTACTATTTTTTTATATTCATCAAGACCCCATTCGGATTCTCCAAAGAAAACTTCGCTGTCATACATTCCAGGTGAGGAAGCGTAGCTGTAATTAATTCCTGTGTGCTTTCTGTATGCATTCCATGCGGTTGTATCACTGAAATTCTTCACATAAGAATTCGGGTAGGCTGCCAGTGATGTGTACATTATATGACCGGGATGCTTGTGTGTTTCTCGTGGCTGCATTGCCCAGATAGAAAGACCATAGACTATCAAAACCATTGCTCTTTTATAAAAAAGCAAATGTCCGGATGCAAAAATGAGGGTAAGAATGTTGATTACAAAAACAGTGGATCTCACCTGAAATATAAATGCAAAAAAGATGCTAATTACAAGTAGTGAGATAAATGGAATTGGTCTGCGTGATAAGAAGAAGTATACAAGGAATGCGGACGGAATGACTTCCCAGAAATAATAGAAGGGATAAATTGCATAATATAAAATGAACGGATTCACCACATACAGGAAGAAAAAAAGAACCCGATCTCTTTTCGTTTTTAGTGCTAATAGAATTAGGAGAGAGAGAAGTGAATGAACAAGAAGCTGCAAAAGTTTTACGGCTCCTATTTCTCCGGTCCAACTGAATAAAGAACGGGCTAGCAATGCAACATAAAGATAGCCCTGTTGATTGATTGAATAGGAGCGAAGTGCAATTTTTCCTGAAGAAAAGCGATAAGTATTTATTTTATCGCGCGATTCATTTTTGTCTTCTATTGAAAGCAGACGGTGAAGAGTATCCACCTCATTCAAATTGAATTGCCATCCGGCACCCGAATGAAGCAAAGCAGCACCCGAAAAATAGGGGACAGTAAATTCCGGGATCATCATTCTTCCAGTATCGAGGAATCGACCGAGGCTGAAGACAGAGATAAAAACTATCAGAATGTAAAAAATGATGTTTTTACTTTTCATCCGGAAATTTTAACGTATAAATGAACGGAAACAATCAGGAATAAAAAATTTAAAATTACTGCGTTTTGAAGAGTCAGGAAAATAATCTTATTCCATTTGCCATTAGTAATCAATTTTATCCGGTTTGGCTACCCAATCTTTAAAAATCTGCAAAGCCTCGACGTCAGGGAGATGAATCATTTCAATTTTTCGTGAAGCGGGTGCCACATTTATCTCATGGTAAATAAAGGCATCATCGAAACCTGCATCAGCGGCTTGATCTCTGGTATTTGCGTAATATACTTTTGTAGGTCGGGCCCAGTAGATAGCACCCAGACACATTGGACAAGGTTCGCAGGAGGTATAAATCTCACAGTCATCCAGCTGGAATGAATTCAAATTTTTGCAAGCATTCCGAATGGCAACAATTTCAGCATGTGCAGTTGGATCGTTTGTAGAGGTGACTTCATTTGATCCGATCCCTATGACCTTTCCGTCTTTCACCACAATACATCCGAAAGGTCCCCCTTTATTTCCTTCGGAACCTTCACGTGAAAGTTTTATAGCCGCTTTAATAAATTCGTTTTGCTTGTTTTTCATTTTGTTTTAATTTATTTCTCTGCCCGTCTCTTTTGCAGCCTTAATATTCGCAAAATTAGTATAATTTTACCTTTATTAAGACTATTTTACTACTTGTATAAACTCTATCAAAGGATCATTGATGCACAAAAGGATAATCTTCGGGTTGCCTTGTGTGTTGTTGTGAATACCAAAGGATCCACACCCCGGGAACAGGGTGCTAAGATGCTGGTTTATTCCAATGGTGATATTTTCGGATCTATTGGCGGAGGAGAATTGGAGAAGAGCGTGATCAAAAATGCTTTGAAATCGCTTAGAAGTGGCAAGGCTGAATTATTTAAGCATGATTTGCTGCATCAGCATAATATGTGTTGCGGAGGAAGTGTAGAGATTTTTATCGAACCGATTATGGAAAAAGATAAACTATATATTTTTGGAGCCGGTCATACCGGGCAAGCACTGGCAAGCCATGCTTTGAGTTTGGATTTTGAGGTTGTGATTATTGATGACCGTAAAGAATACCTCGATAAGATTTCACTTGTGGGTGTAAACAAATTGAACTTACATTATGAACAAGCCCTTCCTTTACTTCCTATGGATGATCAAACTTATATCTGTATAATGACTTACAGCCATCCTTATGATCGTGACATTTTATCTTACTGTATTAAAAAACCATTCGCGTATCTGGGTATGATTGGCAGCCACAGGAAAGTTGAGATGACGAAGAAGATGTTTGCCGATGCAGGCATTGGAACTGAAGCGGACTTGGAAAAAGTTGATATGCCGATGGGAATTGAAATCTCCGCGGAAACACCGGACGAGATAGCTATAAGTATACTTGCCAAGATGATTGAAGTGAAAAGAAAACGGTCTTCTTTACAAAGTTAAACACAAAAACTTGTAAGGAATAAAAAAGGTTTACCGGAAGAGTAATACAGACTACAATACTTTTTCTTTAATTCTCAAAGTTAATTTTATGAGATATTCAATGGGAATTCTCCATTGACATGATACAATTGTAGTTTTATTAATAGTAGTAGCCCTTGAATTTTCAAACAGCAAAATGAATCTATTTATTTGCGGCCCGTCTTCCCTGAAGAATACGGTAAAATGATCTTGTACGGATCTCGTCAATTGTCAGGCCGGTCATCTGCACTTCCACTTCGGTGATCGCGCCCGAATTTAAGGCTCTGAGAAAATAATTTAGGAGACCTTGTCCTGTTGCCGCGTCATCAAAGATATCTCCGCTGAGTGTTGCCTGAGCCGCCTTCTCCACGAAATGGCGGAGGCGAACGGCCGCATCCTCATAACTTTCAAGAAAAAAATTGTAGACGGCTGCATAGCGCATAGGCAACTGAGCCGGATTCAAATCCCATCCCTGGTAAAATCCATTTCGCAGGGAATGAGAGGTATGACTGTAACAAAGTTTCCATCCACGATGAACTACTTGTTGATTTTCTGCGGCTTGTTCTTTGGAGAGCGAGTCCCCTTTATGTGGGCCTATAGGCATGACATTAGTAGCCCCGTCGGATAGAAAAATACCTGTTCCGGCCAAAGCAACTTTTGTCATGTGATGAGCGAAATCACAAACCGGGTGATCCATTGTTTGATATTTGGCAGTGATGTTGGATGAAGCAGTATAATCATAAGTGCCGAAATGAGCAGCGACACAGCGACCACCGGCAGCCATGATCAAACTTCGCAAGGGATTCACTCCATCTTTATCCATGATGGCTTGTGTGGCTTCCACCATCATTTCCATTTTCAGTGATCCGGGATTCATATTGAATTGCTCTTCGATAATCTCAAAAAATTTCACGAGTGCTTGCATTTGTTCCGGTATCGTTACTTTAGGCAGCATCACCACAAAATTATCAGGCAATTTTGAGTGGGTTTCAGTTAGTAAAGTAGAGAGAAAAATATCGAGTGTGCGTACGCCTCTTGCTTTCAGATCTTCGGTGAATGGTTTTATTCGGATACCAATGAAGGGGGAGGTTGTTTTTTCCTTCATTGCTCTGGCTAATTCCTTCGCTGCATTAACGGCAGTTGCATCTTCTTCTTCATCTGGTCTGTTTCCAAATCCGTCTTCGAAATCAATACGGAAGTCTTCAACAGCCTCATGCTCTAATTTAGCGATGACTTTTTTATACACAGTAAATGGCAACCATGCCGGATGTTGCTTTCTTTCCGAATCATTCATGGTACTCAGCAGCGAAGAAAGTTTTTCAATTTCTTTGGTATCAGTCGGAAGGGATGCATAACCTTCCAACTCCAGTACACGAGCCATCACTGTAAAATCCGGGGCGTAGCTGCGTAAGCTTTTCAAAGCGATCTCTCCCATTTTTCCTGCGGAGTCCCACTTGTAGAGATTGGCACCGCCGTAGACAGTATGTACCGGTTGCCGATCCGGCAGGTCTCCGGGATATATTTTTTGAAATGCAAGATTCGCCTGACGAAGTTCGTTCAGGATTTGTGTTTTTTGATTTTCCAGTATGCTGGTGTTGACGGTCATTTTGAATTGGATGTTTTAAACTGCTAACGGGTGCAAAGATATAAATCAGATTGAAAAAATGAGCGGGATTAATCCTGAATGCAATCTGCGATTTTTTTAAACCACGGAGGGCACAAAGGAGGCACAAAGTTCACGGAGAGTGATTCGTGAGGGAAATGGGAAATGCAAACGAATAAAATGCATTAGATTATCTCTTATCTGAGAAATTAAATGATAATAATTCAAAGAAATTTCAACTTCCCCTATAAGTACTATACCCAAACGGATTCAACAATAGGGGAACATGATAATGCGATGAGTCAGAGATTTCGAAAATAATTTCAACGGAAGGATAAAAGCATTTTATTTTTTGCTTTTCGAAGTAAGCTGCCGTGTCGAATATAAGTTTGTAATGACCCGGTTCAAGAATAGTGTCTGTCTTGAGTAAATCGCTCACTCTTCCATCTGTGTTGGTAATTCCTGCCGCTAAAATGGACCAGGCGTTTCCTTCATCGGATTTTTCAAGTCTGATATTTACACCGGCAGCGGGTTTGCCAACGGAAGTATCGAGAATATGTGTGGTCAACTGGCTCATGAGAGAAGATTTTTCAGTCTTAGTTGGGTGATCTTTTGTTGCTCTGCAGCAGCATTTATAAGTTCCGTATTTCTATCGTTAGGCAGCCGCGCTTTCAACAGTTGTAACATTTCTTCAGCACTCTTTCCGGTCGCACAAACGATAAAGATAAAACCAAATTTCTTTTCATAGTTTGTATTTCCTTGTGCAAGTTCATGTAGTATTTCTGATGATGCAGATTGCACGGAAGCTTGTTCGCCTCCTGCTAATGACTTGGTACTTGCAAACTTTTTCTCAAGACTTTTAATATCGCCAATTTTCGGGTGATGATTAAACGCTTCCAGCCAGTCTTGTTCGTTTGTTTTCGCCCATGCTTGTTCTGCTTTAACAATTAACTCGTGAATATTTTTGAAAGGACGAAATGAATTCATCTGATTCACCCATGAAGTAGAGCCACAACACTTCTGCATTTCTTCGAAGAAATTATTATCGGCAAGTGTATTTAGTTCATCAATATTCATCTTGAGTGAAATTTCTAATTGCCATTTGGTGCAATTTCCTTTTCTGCTTCGAAGTTACCGTTATTAATATAAACCACAAAGTTCACAAAGGAGGCACAAAGGACTCAAAGGTTTTATTACCTTACTATTCAGTTTGAATTCCTGTTTTAAGACTACTGTATAAGCCCAAATAATCTGAGACGGCTTACTCCGCCATCAGGAAATATTGAGAAGCGGACATGTGTAATCTCATCATGTTGCTGAATTTCCTTTTCAAAGGAATGTTCATGATCAGCCCGTAATTTTTGTTTTGGTAATATTTCAATCCAATTTAATGAGTCCGAATTTATTTTCTGTTCATCATTTGCAGAAATTGAAATTCCTTCTACTTTGCACATATCAGGATAGTTCCCTTTGAAATGAGCAGTATCGACAAGGATACGCTGAATTTTTCCTTTGTGTGCCAACCGAAGAATCAACCAGTCTTTATTATCGGGTGTTCTGTTTCTTTTTGTTTCCCAGCCATCACCCATATTAATTCCTCTACCCGGCATGAGAAGATTATCCATGTGAGAGAAGAACATGTCATTGCAAAAAATGGCTTTTGCTCCGTTCAAAGCGGAAGCAAGGTCAATAATCTCCCCGGGCTTTACCATTGACCAGTCTTTATGAACCTCTCCATATACCTTCAGGCGGGAAACACCGCCATCCGGAAAAATATTCAGCCGGAGATGGGTAAAAATTTCTTTTGTTTTAATTTCATAAAAATTCTGACTACCGGGATTCAAAGGAGATTTTAAGAGAACCTCAGTCCATTTTACATCATGAGAATTTATGTCTGCCTCTGGATCAGCTAATCTCGTCGCTTCGATCGACGCGAAAGGAGGATGATTTCCAAGAAAGTGATTGGTGTCAATATCAAAACCGTGTATCACTCCGGCTGCCCCTAATTTTACTATACACCAGTCATGTCCGGGAACTCTCTTTCTTCGGGACTCCCATCCATCCATCCATTTTCCACGATCGGTATATTTATCGGCTATAAAAACTCCTCGTCCGGGTTTGACCAGATTTTCCATCTCTGCAAAAAAATCGTCACTGCAGACAATTGCCTTTGCTCCCAGTTTATCGGAAGCAAGGTTCAGAAGTTCTGTGAATGCAGGTAAATTTGGTGCAGACTGGCTCATGAATTTCTTAAGATAATTTTTCCTGTTGGTGAAGATACAAAGGAGCCTTTGTCATAGACAAGTACTCCTCCCACATAAGTTTTCTCTACTAATCCGGAAAGCATAGTACCTTCATATGGACTGATAGGATGACGGAATCGCATTAACGCGGGTGAGACTTTCATTTTTTTAACCGGATTCCAAACGACTAGGTCTGCATCGGCACCAACCAGAATTCTTCCTTTCGCAGGGAGTTTTAGAAAATCTGCAACATTAGTACTCAGCCAGGATGATACTTGTTCAAGTGGTATCTTTTTATCCATTGCCATTGTCCACATGATTGGGAGCGCGAATTGTAAGGTGGAGATTCCTCCCCATGCTTCTTTTAAATTACCATCTCTCATACTTTTCATTTCGGGTGGTGCCGGACTATGGTCTGTGACTACAAAGTCAATTGTACCATCTACCAAAGCTTTCCACAATTGCTCATTGTTTGCTTTTTCACGGATAGGGGGAGTGCACTTAAAGCGAGGATCCGCGTCAGGAATTATTTCGGCATTAAAAAATAAATAATGTGGACACGTTTCGACAGTGATTGGAATTTTTTTTTGTTTCGCAGCCTTTATAGGAGCAATAGAGTTCGCTGATGACAGATGAACGATGTGAGTTCTTAATTTATATTTATCAGCGATACTGATCATGGCATTGATCGCTTTGTCTTCCCATTCTTTTGGTCGTGATTTTAAAAATGCCTGGTAAGAATAGGGTTCACGTACGTGTTCAGCCTGAGCCTCGCTCTCATCGCTTAATTCCGCGTGTACAAGCAGGGGTAAATCATTTTTCACTAATTTTTCTGCGATTGCTTCAATGTCTTTTATACTGACATTGGGAAAATCATCGATACCTGAGTGTGTGAGAAAGGCTTTAAAGCCGAGGACACCGGCCTCCATAAGTGCATCAATGTCTTTTACATTCGTTGGAACAATTCCGCCCCAGAATCCGCAGTTCACATAAATATTTCCTTGTGCAGCCTTTAGTTTTGTTTTGAAGTGAGCAGCTGTTGTAGTTACAGGAGTCGAATTGAGCGGCATATCTACAAGAGTAGTGACCCCTCCTGCGGCGGCAGCTTTGGTCGCGGTTTCAAATCCCTCCCATTCTGTCCGACCCGGTTCATTAATATGGACATGACTGTCTATTAAGCCGGGCATGAGAACAGATTCCCCGCAACTCACCAGTTTCTTAGCAGAACCTGCAGGGGCTTTTCCTTCGATTATTTCCGCTATTTTACCATCAGTAATTAAAAGGGTAACTTCTTTCATCCCTTCAGGAAGAATTGTCTTTTTGCAATGAATAGCCAGATCTGCCTGCATGATTTTTATTTAAAAAATATATTATTCGTTAGAAAATGGGTATCCTATATTATTATAAAACAATTTTACTCAAATTATTTTTCAATAGTCGAAGAAACGTCATTACATTTTTGCTCCTTGTTGAATCCAGCGCCCCAATAAATCTCTTTCTTCTTCTGTCATTTTTGTTTTGTTAGCTTGTGGCATTGTCTTAGTCTGCACAGCTCTTACCATTATTCTTTCTGCCATCTTGTGAATTTCATCCGGGGTATCAAACATTACACCGTTCGGAGAAATTTTTTGTAGATCGTCTGTTGGTGAGACGGAATGACAACTTACGCAACGTTTTTGGATTATTGGCTGAACTTGTGAAAAAGAAACGGGTTCCAAAGAAGAAAATTTGACCTTGTCAGGCGAAGTAATGATTACGAGCGAAATCAGTGCTATAGCGGCAAAAGGAATCATCCATTTGGCATGCCGTCCTTGTTCATGAAGATTAATAAAATGTCTCACGGCGACACTTGCCAGTGTAAGTCCTGAAAGCACTATCCAGTTGAAGGAAGGCCCAAAAGTGGCCGGAAAGTGATTACTGATCATTACAAAAATAACAGGTAAAGTCATGTAGTTGTTGTGCAGAGATCGCAGGCCTGCATACTTACCAAGATTCGGATCCAGGGGAAGACCTTTCTTAGCGGCTCTCACCATTGCTTTTTGTGCAGGAATGATTGTAAAGAATACATTTCCTACCATGATAGTTCCTATCAGCGCACCAACGTGCATGAATGCAGCCCGCCCACTAATAAGATGACTCAATATATATGCAATCACTGTTATAATTAAAAAACCAACGATGGCGAATGTTTTTTTCTGCTGAAGCAAAGAGGTGCGGCATAGAAAATCGTAAATAAACCAACCGGTAATCAAGGTTCCGATTCCTATAGCAATTGCTGTACCTGCACTGATACCTGAGACTGCAGGATCAAGCATATAGACTTGTGCATTGAAATAATACACGAGCAGTAAGAGAATAAATCCGGTCAACCAGGTAAAATATGCTTCGTATTTAAACCAGTGAAGCGTTTTTGGAATTTCTCCCGGAGCAATTTTATATTTCTCTATGTAGTAGAATCCACCACCGTGAATGGCCCATAGATTCCCGGCGAGTTCATCGCGCAGATTTTCCGTTCGATTCAGACTATTCTCCAGAAAAATAAAGTAGAAAGATGCCCCAATCCAGGCAATACCAAAGACGACATGTGCCCAACGAATGACAAGGTGTAACCAATCCAATACATGTGCTTCAATTCCGGCCCTAACAGACAGGTAATAGACTGCATATGTAGTTAAACATATTATCGCCAGAATTACCAGGACACTCCGGTAGAGTGCAATTTCTTTAATGGATTCTTCTAAGTCGTTGGTGTCAATGGAGTTCTTCGGCATTCGTTGATTTATCGGGTCGAAGATAGTTATAAAGCATGTTTATTTTGCAATAGAATTAAGTACATTTCAATTAAGTTAGTTGATTTTAAAGGAATAATAATTTAAGACCTGAACACAAATACAAGATCAGACTGTTTGTTTTTTTTTCTTAATGTCTTCAATAGAAAGCAATATCACTTCATTCGTTGCCGGTAATTTAAATTCAGGTTCAAATTCATGATTCCCAACCGCTGAAATCGCATCTTTAATTGCAAGCCAGGTACTGAAAGCCAGCATTAGTGGCGGTTCCGCTACAGCTTTGCTTTTACGTATAGCCTTGGGGTTTGGTGCATTTTGTAAAAGCTG
>CAYHFJ010000102.1:0-11440 GCA_964355885.1 uncultured Flavobacteriales bacterium | reverse complement strand
ATAAGTCATAAGTCATAAGTCATAAGTCATAAGTCATAAGTCATAAGTCATAAGTCATAAGTTGACGTTCAAGGTATAAATATTTAACTTATTAATGCTAATTAAATTACTAAA
Organism: uncultured Flavobacteriales bacterium; assembly: GCA_964355885.1. Taxonomy (GTDB): domain Bacteria; phylum Bacteroidota; class Bacteroidia; order AKYH767-A; family 2013-40CM-41-45; genus QQVM01. The sequence continues at coordinate 11,326 of CAYHFJ010000102.1, read as the reverse complement.
CTCTATGAACTTTTGCACACCGATTCAAGTTCCGAAAACTTTGAACTTTGAACTTTGAACCTTGAACTTTGAACAAAAAAAATGACTACCCCAACAGTAAATAATTTCATAACAAAAACCAAAACCGGCTTATACTGCTACGCGGGTGATTTTTATTTGGATCCGACGAGAAGCGTACATCGTGCTCTGATTTCACATGCACATGGCGACCATGCGGTTCCGAATAACGGCGAAGTTTATTGTACAGCACCAACAAAATCGTTTATGGATTTTCGTCATGGCATGAAGTTATTTACACGATTCACGAACATCGAATATCGGTTGCCGTTTTTTCTGAACGATGTGAAAATTACTTTTTATCCGGCCGGACATATGTTGGGAAGTGCGCAAATTTTGATGGAGTATTCCGGCGAGCGATATTTATACACAGGCGACTTTAAAACACAAGCAGATAAAAGTTGTGAAGCATTTGAATTTGTGAAGTGCGATCATCTCATTACAGAAACGACGTTCGCTTCTCCTCAATATGACCATCCTGATCCTGTTGGCGAATTAAAACAACTGGCAGATGAAAATGTAAATGTTGTGATCGGCGCTTATGCAATTGGCAAAGCACAGCGAATAAGTCGGATTATCACGGAAAGTTTTCCTGAGATTCCCGTCTATATTCATCCTGAAATTATTCCTTTCAACAATATTTATTCAAAACATGGATTTGATCTGGGAGATTGGAGACCATATCGTCGTGCTGAATTTAAGGAAGAGGAGCGAAGTTTTTATATTGTTTCACCTTCACAATTCAAACGGTTCTCTCGCAATAAAAATGTGCTGAAAGTTTTCGCAACAGGGTGGAAGCAATCCTATTTCGAATGTGATCGTGTACTTTCCATCAGTGATCATGCTGACTGGAATGGTTTACTTGAATTAATAGAAAAGTCTGCACCTTCTAAAATTTATACTGTGCATGGCGATGGGACAATATTGAAAGAGTATTTTGAGAATTCGAAAATTGAAGTGACGATATTGTAATCGCATGAAATTATTTTACTAAAGAATTATATAATCCCCTTCCCCTGCCTCACCAAAACCGCTTCATTCCCCGTACAATCAATAACCGTTGAAGGCTCATAGGTGCTGGTACCGCCATCAATTACAATATCAACTTGTGAACCGAAACGTTCATCGATTACTTCCGGATCGGTTACGTATTCATAGCGCTGATCGTCGTCACGCACAGAAGTTACCATCAACGGATTTCCAAGAGCTTTGATGATGGCCTGGGCAATGTCGTTATCAGGAACACGGATACCGATTGTTTTTTTGTTGGATTTGAAAATTGCAGGAACATTGTGATTGGCATTCAGAATAAAAGTGAATGGGCCGGGAAGAGAGTTTTTCATCAAACGAAAAATCTCTGTATTAAAAGGTTTAGTAAATTCGGAAATGTTACTCAGGCTGGCACATAAAAAAGAAAAATTAGCCTTTTCAGGTTTGATATGTTTGAAAAGGCAAATTTTCTCTATCGCTTTTGAATTGTGTATGTCTCCTGCAAGGGCATAAATTGTATCAGTCGGAATAATAATAATTCCGCCTGCTTTTAAGGTCTGAACGATCTGCTCAATGTGTCGCTCATTTACTGTCTTGCCCTGAAACTTTAGTAGCATGTTTTGTTTGAAATTTCGGATTTCGGATTTTGAATTTCGGATTGGCTACAATGCAAATCAATCCGCAATCCGAATTCCGCAATCCGAAATATTTATATTATTTACTTCCCTTCGCATCTGCCAAAAACTTCGCCAACCCCGAATCTGTTAGAGGATGTTTAAGCAGATCAAGAATAGCATTCAACGGACAAGTAGCCACATCAGCACCGGCTTCTGCACAACGCACAATATGTAAAGGGCTACGAATAGAAGCTGCCAGTACTTGCGTGCCGAAATCATAGTTTTGATAGATGTGAACAATTTGCTCAATCAATTCAATACCATCTTGGTTGATATCATCCAACCGTCCAAGGAAAGGAGAAACATAAGTCGCTCCCGCTTTCGCTGCAAGCAATGCTTGTCCGGCAGAAAACACGAGTGTACAATTGGTTTTAATCCCTTTGTCAGAGAAATATTTTAATGCTTTCACACCGTCTTTGATCATTGGAACCTTCACCACAATTTGCGGATGTAAAGCGGCAAGAATTTCTCCTTCTGCAATAATTCCTTTGTAGTCTGTTGCAATCACTTCTGCACTCACATCACCAGTAACTAAATTGCAAATGTTCACATAATGTTTCAGAATATTGTCGTACCCGGTGATGCCTTCTTTGGCCATCAATGAGGGATTGGTAGTTACGCCGTCAAGAACGCCAAGATCTTCAGCTTCCTTAATCTGATCAAGATTGGCTGTGTCAATAAAGAATTTCATGTAATTAAGTTTGGTGGATTAGGCTGGCAAGATAGGGGAAAGATTTGGACAAAGGAAAGTGAGAAATGAGAAATGAGAAATGAGAAATGAGAAATGAAAAATGGGTAAGCTTACTATATCGCACCGCTCAACCACAAATCCTTGCTCCGTTCCCGGCCTGGGGAGGTTAGCAGGAGCTGGTCGTATAGGACTTACCCGTACGCAAAAGTAAGAATACAAGCTTACATACGGAAATAAAACATGTTTTAATTGTTAAAAACTCGCTTTTGAGCAGGCAGGATTTCTTTTTGTCTCCTCATAGAATTCATGTAGGTTTGCAGTAAAGCACAAATACACCCACATGGAAAATCCTCGTACTCAAACAAAACTTGCTATGACATACGGAGCCTATTATGGCCTGTCTGGATCGGTAGTTTTTCTCTTGTTTTATTTCATGGGTACAGATATTCAATCCAGTGTTCCTCAATGGATTGGATATCTGATAATGATATTGTTTATTATTCTTGGAATAAAAAGTTACCGTGATGAGGACCTTGGAGGGTACATTTCTTATGGAAAATCCCTGGGCACAGGAATTCTGATAGCCACTTTTGGAGGGATTATAACAGGTGCTTTCACGATATTGTTTTTTACAACTATTGCTCCTGATATGCTTGAGAAGCTTGTTGCTGCAAGTCAGGAAAAGATGATGGAGCAAGGAATGGATGAAAAGAGTATGGAGATGGCTCAGGAATTCACCAGAAAATTCATGACTCCGGAATGGATGTTTTTATTATCTATAATTGGTTCCGCATTTATGGGCTTCTTGTTTTCCCTGATTATTTCAGTATTCATGAAAAAGGATCAGGGTCCTTTTCAATCTAACATAGGTTAATTAAGATCTGGTGGATATTTCGGTTGTCATCCCGGTATATAATGAGGAGGAATCTATTTCTGAATTAACAGAATGGATTGTTCGTGTGATGAGGGAGAATTCTTTTTCATTTGAAGTCATATATGTTGACGATGGAAGCAAGGATAATTCATGGAAAGTGATCACTGAAGAGGCAGCAAAAAACCCGTCGGTCAGAGGTATCCGGATGCGACGCAATTATGGAAAATCCGCCGCCTTGAATGAGGGGTTTTCAGAGACGAAAGGAGATGTAATTATAACCATGGATTCCGATCTTCAGGATAGTCCGGATGAGATTCCCGCTTTGTATCAAATGATCATTAATGAAAAATATGATCTTGTTTCCGGTTGGAAGAAAAAGCGCTACGATCCCATCAGCAAAACCATTCCTACGAAGTTGTTCAACTGGACTACCCGAAAAATGTCCGGCATAAATAATTTACACGATTTTAATTGCGGTTTAAAAGCCTATCATAAAGAGGTGGTGAAAAGTATTGAAGTGTATGGAGAAATGCATCGCTACATTCCCGTACTGGCTAAATGGGCCGGTTTCACAAGAATAGGAGAGAAGGTAGTGGAACATCGTGCGCGAAAATACGGCGTTACAAAATTTGGTCTGGAAAGGTTTGTCAATGGATTTCTCGATCTCTTATCCATAACCTTTGTTTCGAGATTTGGAAAACGACCTATGCATTTATTCGGTTTGCTCGGCTCAATTATGTTCCTTGTCGGTTTTATGGCTGCACTTTACCTCGGTTTAAGTAAACTTTATAGTGTATATTATAACTTACCCGCACGTTTGATTACGAACAGACCATCTTTTTATATTTCACTCTCCTGTATGATCATTGGAACGCAAATGTTTCTTGCCGGATTTCTTGGAGAAATGATCTCAAGGTCTTCCGCAGATCGAAATAAATATGTTATCAGGGAAAAAGTTAATATCCATGGTTAAGTAAGTAACCTGAGTGCATCAAATTTCCAAAAAAATCATTGTCCTTGAAAATCGCTATTATCGGACCTGCGCATCCACTCCGTGGTGGTATAGCTGATTTTAATGAAGCTCTTTGCAAGGGTTTTCAGGATGAAGGTATAGATGCAAGTATCTATTCATTTTCGTTTCAATATCCTTCCTTTTTATTTCCGGGAACATCACAATTCACTGCTGATCAGGCACCCGATCACCTTTCAATTCATACGACAATACATTCTTTAAATCCTCTTAGTTGGAGGTCTACCAGCCGGCAAATTATCGCTGAAAAACCTGATTTTATTCTGGTTCGGTATTGGCTTCCATTTATGGCTCCTGCTTTAGGCAGTATTTGCCGGATGATTCGCAAGAAGGGAATCAAAGTGATCGCGATAACAGATAATGTCATTCCTCATGAAAAGAGAGTCGGGGACAGGATGCTGACGAATTATTTTCTTCACTCCTGCGATGGGTTTGTCGCGATGTCGAAATCAGTAATGCAGGAGATCAATTCGTTTATTCCCAACGCTGCCGCTATTTTTCTTCCTCATCCGATTTATAACATTTTTGGAGAAGCTGTTACTAAAGAGCTTGCCCGTGTAAAACTGGGTATTCAAAATGAAGAAAAGATTATTCTGTTTTTTGGATTCATTCGTGCATACAAGGGATTAGACCTGCTTCTGGATGCCATGGCTGACAATAGATTGAAGCAATTGGGAGTGAAGCTCATCGTCGCCGGTGAGTTTTACGATGATCAAAAGCCGTATATGGAACAGGTTAGTCGGCTCGGCCTGGCAGAGCGGGTAAGATTTAATTCATCGTATATTCCAAAGGAAAAAGTCAAGTATTATTTCTGTGCAAGTGACATGGTTGTGCAACCCTATAGAAATGCAACCCAAAGTGGAATCACACAAATTGCCTACCATTTTGAAAAAGCGATGCTTGTCACTAAGGTAGGTGGATTACCAGAGATTGTCAGCGATCAGGTCGTGGGTTATGTGACTGAAACGAATTCTGCTTCTATCGCGGATGCTATTTATAAATTTTATAATCTGAATAAGGAGAAAGAATTCTCCGAAAATGTAAAGAAGGAGAAGACCAGGTTTACTTGGAAAGCCTTTATACACGGAGTTAAGTCACTGTATGAAAAAATTTCTTAAAGTTTTTATTTTCCTAATCATCATAACCGGTAGTAATTTAATTCTCGGAGCCACCACTGTTCGGTTAATCGGGAAAGTGTCTGAGCAGAATGGAATATCCATTCCCTTTGCCAGTGTATATATTGAAGGAACTTCCAGAGGCACTACAACAAATTTGGAGGGTAACTATTCACTTGATCTTGAACCGGGAATTTATAATTTAGTTTTTCGTTTTATTGGTTTCAAACAAAAGACCGAACGGGTTGAGATTGGCGAAAATGGATTAACTCTTGATGTTATACTGATACCAGAATCGTATCAGCTTAAGGAAGTAAGGATAGTGGCAGGAGCTGAAGACCCTGCATATGCCATCATTCGTCAGGCACAAAAGAAACGTAAAGAATATCAGAATGAAGTTCGGGAATACCGGTGTAATGCTTATGTAAAATCAACGCAGAAACTGATTTCTTATCCCGGGAAATTATTCGGGCAGAAAGTGGAGATTAATGAATTTGTTGATACCGTTACAAATATTTTTTACCTGAGTGAATCGGTTTCGAATTTTTCCTTCCGTCAAATTAATTTGGTTAAAGAAGAAATGATCTCTTCCACAGTAAGTGGGAATCCGCAAGGTTATAGCTTCAATCAAGCTTCTGATCTTTTAGTCAATTTTTATGAGAACCTTATTCAGATTGGAGAACTCACTCCCAGAGGAATTGTTTCGCCGATTTCAGCTTCTGCCTTATTTTATTACGATTACAGGTTGGAAGGAACTTTTGTGGAGAATGGAAATGCAGTCAATAAAATCAAAGTTATCCCGAAAAGAAAAAACGATCCTGTTTTTAGCGGTGATCTTTTTATTATGGATGATAATTGGAGAATTCATAGTCTGGATTTGATGATCACAAAGGAGCAGCAGATAGAATTTATTGATACATTCAGTATCAAACAGAATTTTTTCCCTGTGGATAATCAAAGATGGATGCTTTTTAACACACAGTATGCATATCATTTTGATGTGCTCGGGTTTATTGGAAATGGTATTGTACTCGGGCTTTTCAACGGGTACAATCTGGAGCCCGCTTTTCCGGAAGATTATTTTGATGGACAAGTGTTGAAAGTGAATAAGGAGTCGAACACAAAGGACAGCAACTACTGGAAGGAAAATCGCCCTGTTCCTTTGACTCTTGATGAGAAAGTTGATTACAGACGTAAGGATAGCACCCGTGTTATTTATGAATCAAAGGAGTATCTGGATTCTATGGATACACGGAAAAATAAATTTAAAGTGTCAAATTTGCTGACAGGTTATACTCACATTAATTCATACCTGAACAAGGAATATTCAATTTCTTCGTTTCTTGAAAATTTGCAGTTTAATACAGTGGAGGGGTGGAATACCAGTATTGATTATACCTATAGTAAGCAATGGAAAGTTCCCTCAATTCGATCCCTGAAAATTAGTCCTGACATTCGCTACGGATTTTCAAATTTACACTGGAACGGAAAGCTGAATGTGGAGTATATGTATAACAGACATCGACAATCTGTTATGAAACTGGAAGGTGGGACTGATGTAGTTCAATTTAATTCGAATAATCCGATCAGTCCAACTGTCAATTCAATATATTCTTTACTTGCCAGAAAGAACTATATGAAGATTTATGAAAAGCGGTATGGGAGAGTAGAGTATGAGTCAGAATTAATCAATGGCTTAAGATTAAAGCTGGCGACAGAATTTGCCGATAGGCTCCCTTTAAGGAATTCAACAACGTATGCACTGGCCAGTACAGGTGATCGCGTTTACACTTCTAATGTACCGAATTTTCCATTTTTTTTCGAGGGTTTTGAGTTCCCGAGGAACACGTCATTTACAATTGAAGGAGAGCTTCGTATTCGATTTCAACAAAAGTATATTGACAGACCGGAAGGGAAATACATACTCGGCTCAAAGTATCCTGAATTGCGAGTTTCTTACAAGAAAGGATTGGTAGCTTTGAATGCTGATACAGATTATGATTTGATCACGGCTTCGATCAGTGACCAGATTCGCGTTGGCTTATTGGGGCACTTAAGTTTCCTTCTGTCAGGTGGAAAATTTCTTCGGAGAGATGAGCTGCACTTTATGGATTCCTATCATTTTAATGGTAATAAGACATTGTTTACCTCTTTTCGTTTGGATCAATTCCGTGACCTTGACTATTATAGATATAGTACGAGTAACGGTTTTATAGAAGGACATGCCGCACACAATTTCGGAGGTTTTTTATTGAATAAGATTCCTTTGATACGGAAGTTGAAGCTGAACGAGGTAGCTGGGTTGCACTACGTATACACGAATTTTTTGGAACATTACACTGAAGTGAGTATTGGTATAGAGAAGTTTAATTTTATTCATCTGGAAGTCTATACTTCCTTTGTAGAGAATAAAAGGGGGCCAATTGGTATTGTGTTCGCAATTAGAAGAACAATTGGTTCGCGGAGATAGAAATAATTCTATTTTTGCAGACTTAGAAAAAGTAAACTCCGGAGCAAGCCGTTGGGGTATAAAATGAAATAAAATAATTATGACAGGAAAATCTGAAAAAATCAAAGAACCGATAAAATATCTTCGTTCAACCTTTCGAAAGAAAGGTAAAAAATACACTACATTCCTGCGTGGACTCATGATCCGCAAGGTTCGCGGTATGGATACACTTGCAGCCTCTTTAAATAAAGAAGCATTCAAAAAGATCGATTGTCTCAAGTGCGCTAATTGCTGCAAGACTATGTCGCCTACTTATACCAAAGTTGATGTAAAACGGATCTCGAAGCATATAGGGATGAGTTACAATGAGTACTTTGATAAGTATTTGTATACGGATGAAAGTGGTGATATCATGAATAAGAAAACGCCATGTCAGTTTTTACGCAAGGATAATAAATGTTCGATTTACCCTGTTCGTCCTAAGGATTGCAGTGGATTTCCTCACACTCAGCTAAAAGACTTTAAGTTATTTATCACCGGAACTCATAAACAAAATATTGAATACTGTCCGATAACTTTGAATATTGTTGAACGCATGCACGAGATCGTGATTGAGCAGGGGAAGAAAAACCTGACAGCTAAGGATGCGAAGTAATAAACCCGGTTGATGCAATGGATTTTTTTTCATTACATAGTATGGTATAAATATCCTGCTCTTGATTTAATGAGATGAAAATGGATTAGCAAAGATCAATAAAACAAGTAAATATTTTTTTTTAAAAACACTTAATCAAGAATAGTAAAAGCTGAAATGTTACAAGCCGATTTTTTCATCAGGCAAAATCACGCAATTTAGATGGTTAAATGGTGGATTTCAGTAACAATTGTTACTTAATTCAAGTGAGATTTCTCATACCGAGATTGAAGATTCATCATAAATTGTAACTTAGTGGCTTCGTACATTTGTTGTCTAAATTTAAGTTTTAAATACGCAAAAAAATGAAAAAAGTGATCATTTTAGGGGCAGGCACAGCAGGGACGATGATGGCCAACCACCTTCACCATGAATTAGATAAGGGAGAATGGGATATCCAGATTATTGATGAAAAGGAAGAGCATCATTATCAGCCAGGTTACCTTTTCCTTCCGTTTGATATTTACAGCCCGGAAGATATTGTCAAAAGTATCGATGAATTCATCCCCAAAGGCGTTAGTCTTCTCAAGGGAAGTATAGATAAAATTGAACCGGCTGTTAATCAGGTAAAAATGGCAGATGGGAGTCTGCTTAGCTATGATATTCTGATCATTGCAACAGGAGCCAAAATTGCACCTGATGAGACTGCGGGTATGCAAGGTTCGGAATGGCAAAAAAGTGTTTTTGACTTTTATTCCTTTGAAGGTGCGCTTGCCTTGCGAAACAAGCTTCGGGAATGGGAGGGTGGCAGGATGCTGGTACACATCACCGAAATGCCTATTAAATGCCCTGTAGCACCACTAGAATTCGCATTTCTGGCTGACTCATTTTTTAAACATAAAAAAATGCGTGATCAGGTAGAAATTACATTTGTAACACCGCTGAGTGGGGCTTTTACGAAGCCCAAAGCTACCGAAGCTCTGGATCACCTTTTGCATGATAAAAACATTAAAATCGAGAGCGACTTCGCGATTGAGAGTATTGACAATGAAAAGAAAGTAATCATTGATTATGGTGGCAGGGAGATTCCATTCGATTTATTGGTAACCGTTCCAACTAATAAAGGTGATGAATTGCTGGCAAGGTCTGGCATGGGTGATGATCTGAATTATGTTCCTACTCATAAAGCTACCTTGCAGTCCAAACAGTACCCCAATATTTTTGTATTGGGTGACGCGTCAGACATACCTGCATCCAAAGCTGGTTCTGTCGCTCACTTTGAGGCTGAGATTCTGACAGAAAACATAAAACACTTCATCAAGGGAGAACCATTGAAAGAGGAGTTTGACGGACACGCAAACTGTTTTATCGAAACCGGCGGTGGCAAAGCACTTCTCATTGATTTCAACTACACTCATGAGCCTGTCGAAGGGACATTTCCATTTCCGGGAGTCGGACCTCTGCGTTTATTGAAAGAAAGTAGAATGAATCATATGGGTAAACTCGCATTTCGTTGGATATATTGGAACATGTTGCTCAAAGGAACGCATATTCCATTTGTTTCCGCTCAGATGCAGGAAGTCGGAAAGCACTACTAAAATTATCTTAACATAATTAATTAACACTTAAAATGCATAATCATGGAAAAAGAAATCGCCGGTAAAATGGTCTCCGTAAATGAAGAAGGATACCTCACCGATTTTAATCATTGGGACAGGAGTGTCGGTGAAGCCATTGCTAAAGATCACAACATCGAATTAGGCCAACGACATTGGGATGTACTAACGTATCTGCAAAATGAGCATAAGAATAATGTGCCTTTAAGCATCCGCAAAATTGGTAAAAGTAATGTTGTTGATATTAAAGAATTCTATCAGTTGTTTCCGCAGGGGCCACTGAAGACGGCAACAAAGATTGCCGGTGTCCCTAAACCTGCAAGTTGTTTATAACCTTATTAAAATATCTTTATGAGTGAATTCAACGGCGATATCAGGAAGATGATGATCATCCTTTCCAAAGCCACCCTTGAGAATGTTTATGCCGCCTTCGTACTGGCCAATGGCGCAAGAATGGAAGGCATTGAAGCCGAAATCTTCTTTACCTTTTTTGGTTTGGAAGCGATACACAAGAAAAAACTCGAACACCTGCACGTTGCTACAGTTGGTAATCCCGCTATGCACATGCCAACCATGCTGGGAGGTTTGCCGGGAATGGAAGCCCTTGCCACCACGATGATGAAAAAGGAAATGGAAAAAATCGATATGCCGGATATCCATGAGTTCCTCGATATACTGGTTGCTTCCGGAGTTAAATTATGGGCGTGCAAACTTGCAATGGAGATGTTCCATTATAAAAAGGAAGATATGTATGCTGATATCAACGACGTGATTACTGTTGGCGATTTTTATAAACAGGGTTCCGGACTGGGTACGCACATGCTTTTTGTTTAATCGGATCCTATCAGGCAGGGCAAAATTAAAATCGTAAAAAATTTAGTTTGTCTTGAGTTTTAGTATTTGATAAATTTCTTCGTCAGGTATTGTCCCTTGGATTCCACTTGCAGAAAGTATATTCCCTGTTTAAGCTGGCCGACGTTAATGTGGTCACTACTTTGCTGAGTTATGTCTGCAGTTCTGCTGAATACTAATTTTCCTTGTACGTCCAATATGTTGATCCTTGAAATGTCTTTACTTTGAAGCTTGTATTTTATAAAATCTCCGGTTGGATTATTCATGATTTGCAAAACCTGTTCTTCCTTTTGCGAAGCAGTTTGTATACTCACCGGTAATCCTGACGCATTGTTTTTATA
>CAYHFJ010000101.1:0-11489 GCA_964355885.1 uncultured Flavobacteriales bacterium | reverse complement strand
CAGACCCTGCTTTTCAATTTCCCGCAACTTCGCTTTCAGTTTGCTCAGCTTATCCTTGATCACACGGCGGTCAGTTTCAATTTCAGATTCTCCGGGACCGCGCATTCCAATGCCTCCTCTTTGTTTCTCAAGGTGAGTCCACATCCGAGTAAGGCGAGGCAACAAATAACGGTACTGTGCTAACTCAACCTGAGTCTTGGCTTGTGCTGTTCTGGCACGATTGGCGAAAATATCAAGGATTAGATTGTTTCGATCAAGCACCCTGCATTCAAGGATCTTCTCGATATTCCGAATCTGTGAACCGCTTAGCTCATCGTCAAAAATGGCGATGTCAATTTTGTACTCCTTGACGTACTTTCGGATCTCATCAAGTTTACCACTACCAAGAAATGTTTTCGAATCAGGATGGTCAAGTTTCTGGGTAAATCGACGAATCGTCTTTGCTCCGGCTGTATCAGCCAGAAAAGCTAATTCATCCAGATACTCACTAACCTGAAGCTCGTTCTGAGTTTTATGAATGAGTCCGATTAAAACGGCAGTCTCTTGTTTCTGCTGTTGTACTATGTGGCCTTTAGACAAGTGATGGAAATAAATTAAAGTTGAAACCCGAAAACATTTATTATTTATTATTCTGTTGAGTCCTCATGCTGATTACATAAGCCGCTACTTCAGCAACTTCTGTGTCAACCAAAGTTCCTTTATAGAGTGGCATTTTCCCTTTACTACCATCCTTTATCATCATTTGCACCGAGCTATCATCTAACTTTGATGTTCGAAGGTCAATGGCATCACGGTATTTCTTTGCTCCATCCTGACCATGACAAAATGCACAATTAGCCTGGTAAAGAATTGCTCCATGAACCAAAGGAGAACTTGTGTCACCTGAAACCACCACTTTTGCAGGGATAAATGGTTTATTCTTACTCATCTCCCCCAAACCATAGGCTCCGACTATCAGGACAAAGGAGAATAAAGCAAGTCCTTTTTTGTGCTTCTTAAAACCAATTATCGCCAGCGGTATGGAAACAAATACAAGAACCAGTTTGATAATGTGGAAAAATTTGATTCCGCCAAGAATATAAAAAAGCCAGATACCGGACACCAGAAAGGCAGTACTGATAATCATCTCGGGCACTTTAGTCGTCTTGGAATATTTATCAAGGCCGTTTTTTGAAGTAAATAAAAGCACCGTTTTAATCAAATAAGTGATTAAAAACAGCAGTACAGAAGCCAAGTGAATTTTGGCAAGGAGAGAAGAGTCCATTTGAAGAATTTGGGTCAAAAATAACGAGAATATTCCAAAGACCAAGCTACAGAGATGCTCTCAGGCATGATAAAGTCAATCTTCAATCTAATTGTTAAATTGCATTAACCATGTTTTCAGGTGTAATTCGTTACATTCGTGGCTCTGATAAAAAACTGATTATGCGTCTGTATTCCTTCCTTGTTATCATATCGCTTCTTTTTACAGAATCGACTGCCCAGGTAACATTTCCGGTAAATGGCACCAGCGATCCCAAACATATCAATTATGTTTTTATTAATGCAAGAATAGTTTCGGACTATCAAACTGTATTTGATTCCGCTGTCATGAGCATCCGTGATGGAAAAATTCTGAATATAGGAAAGAACCTACCCATTGAAAAAGATGCACTCGTTTTCGATTTGAAAGGAAAAAGTATTTATCCTTCTTTGATAGATATCTTTTCTGATTACGGACAACCGGAGCTCAAAAAATCAGGACCGGATGATGGTACTCCTCAATTTTTATCATCACAAAAAGGTGCCTATGGATGGAATCAGGCAGTACACCCGGAATATGATGGCCATCTGAATTTCATTTCTGATATAAAGAAGTCGGAGGAGCTGCGGAAATTAGGCTTCGGATCTGTGTTGAGTGTACAGAAAGATGGAATTTTCCGGGGTTCCGCTCCCTTCGTTCTGCTGGGTGAAGGAAAAGAAAACGATCTGCTTATCCTTAGCCACGCCGCTTCCAATCTCTCATTCAATAAGGGCACATCCACTCAGGATTATCCCGGCTCTTTGATGGGTGCAATCGCTTTGATCCGACAATCCTATTATGATGCCTTGTGGTATAAGAACGGAGGCTTTCAGAAAGAAAACAATATTTCCCTGGATGCAATCAACAGACTTCAAGGGCTCCCTCAGCTATTCGATGCAGGTGACAAGCAAAATGAATTGCGGGCCGCTTTAGTGGCGAAAGAATTTGGCATAACATATATTCTGAAAGGATCAGGAGATGAATATGAACGTATTCAGGAAATGAAAGCAACACAATGCAGTTTTATCATTCCGCTGAATTTTCCTGAAGCATTTGATTTAAGCGATCCGTATGACGCGTTAAATATCAGCCTGAATGATATGAAACGCTGGGAACTTGCACCGTATAATCCAGCCCTTATGGAATCGGCAGGAATTAATTTTGCCTTAACATCGTCAGATGTAAAAAACAAATCCGATTTCTGGAAAAATCTAAGAAAAGCAATTGATAATGGCCTTAGCGAACAACAAGCATTGAAAGCCCTCACCTATACTCCCGCGCAGTTACTTAAATCTGAGGAGCAAATCGGCAGTTTGAAAAAAGGAATGATCGCTAATTTTATAATCACCTCAGGAAATCTTTTTGAAAAGGAGAATGTCATTTTTGAAAATTGGGTGAATGGAAAAAGATATATAATAAATGATTTGAATATTGAAGATCTTCGTGGAAATTATACTCTCAGAATAAATGGAGGCAATACCTATCGTCTGAAAATTGCCGGCGAAGTTCCTTCTCCTGAATTTACCATCTATCAGGATACCACTCCGATTAAGGTGACAAGCTCAAGAACCGGATCGCTTATCGCATTGGCCTTTGAACTTAAAAAAATTGAGGAGAAAGGGTTGTTTCGTCTATCCGGAACAATCAGACAAATGAATCCGAAATCACTGTCAGGTGATGCGCTTCTTCCAGACGGTAAATGGACTACCTGGTCAGCAAATTTTGATTCTCTGACTGTAGAAAAAATTAAATCCGACAGCAGTTCTAAAGATTCGGTCAGAAGAGGAGATGTACTATTTCCTAATATGGCTTTTGGCTGGAAAGATCTTCCTAAATCCGGAACGGTTCTTTTTAAAAATGCGACAATATGGACTAATGAATCACAAGGAATTTTGAAAACTACCGATGTGCTAATTTCAGATGGGAAGATTAAAGAGATCGGGACAAATCTGAAAGCGCCTTCTGGTGCAATAATAGTTGATGGAACAGGAAAGCATCTGACCAGCGGAATTATTGATGAGCATTCTCATATCGCTGTCAGTTCTTTGGTAAACGAACCTACGCAATCCTCTTCCGCTGAAGTCCGGATTGCTGACGTAGTAGATGCTGATGATATAAATATCTATCGCCAACTTGCCGGAGGTGTCACCACATCTCATTTATTGCATGGAAGTGCAAATGCGATTGGAGGACAAACCCAACTGATTAAACTTAGATGGGGACAATCAGCGGAGAAATTGAAATTCGAAAACTGGCCCGGTTTTATAAAATTTGCTCTGGGTGAAAATGTAAAACAAAGCCATTGGGGCGATAAACAGGTTGTTCGTTTTCCACAGACAAGAATGGGAGTGGAACAGATCTATGCTGATTATTTCTCACGGGCAAGAGAATATGCCAAACAGAGAAAAATTGATGCGGCGGCAAAAACAAAGCCTCCTGTTCCCTTAAGAAAGGATCTAGAGCTAGATGCATTGGCAGAGATACTGGAGAGTAAGAGATTTATCACCTGTCATAGTTATGTACAAAGCGAAATAAATATGCTTATGCATGTAGCTGATTCCTTCGGATTTAAAGTAAATACATTCACTCATATTCTTGAAGGATACAAAGTTGCAGATAAAATGAAAGCACATGGGGTATCGGGTGTTTCAACCTTCAGCGACTGGTGGGGATATAAATATGAAGTATATGAAGCAATTCCATACAACGGATCTATTCTGCAAAAAATGAAACTCAATGTAGCCTATAATTCTGACGATGCTGAGATGGCACGCCGATTAAATCAGGAAGCTGCCAAAGGAGTAATGTATGGAGGTGTATCAGAAGAAGAAGCCTGGAAATTTGTAACCCTGAATCCTGCTAAGATGCTTCATATTGAAGACCGTGTTGGAAGTATAAAAATTGGGAAAGATGCGGATCTTGTCCTCTGGAACGAAAACCCGCTTTCAATTCTGGCAAAACCGCTTCAAACCTATGTGGATGGCATCCTCTATTTTGACGCTGTAAGAGACAATCAAATGCGAATTGAGAACACGAAAGAAAAGGCGCGCATTATGGCGAAGATGAATGATGCCCGAAACAAAGGTGAGAACACAAAGAAACCCACTTCCAAAAAAATGATTTTAAAACATTGTGATGATGAGGAAGTCCAATAATCAGGTTGAATTCAGAAATTCACAAAACTCAAGTCCTAAATTTATGTCAGTGAAAAATATAATTTGCATCATACTCACTTTTTTATTCACGAGCAATATTTTGCCTGCACAAAATCCTGCTCCCGGATTACCGCAAAAAGGTACTGTGATCATCATGAATGCAAGAGCTCATCTTGGCAACGGTAAAGTAATTGAAAATTCTGCCATTGCTTTTGAAAACGGCAAACTCACATTGGTTGCTGATGCTTCCTTAATCCGTATTGACAAAAGAAAATATGATACAGTAATTGATGGCACAGGAAAAGAACTATATCCGGGATTTATCGCTTGCAATACCACCATTGGCTTAACTGAAATTGATCTCATCAGAGCTACCCGTGATTACAGAGAAGTTGGTGAAATAAATTCGAATGTTCGATGCATTATAGCCTACAACACGGATTCCAGAATTATTCCTACAGTACGAAGTAATGGTGTTTTGCTTGCTCAGATTGTACCACAAGGCGGAATCATTTCCGGACAATCATCTGTGGTAAATTTAGATGGCTGGAATTGGGAAGACGCGACTATTGCCACTGATATTGGAATTCACCTAAACTGGCCACAAATGTTTGTTCCCCGTTCAGACAATGCTGAAAAAGAAGAAAACACAAGGCAACGAATTAAAAAAGAATTGTCAGATCTTGAAATGATATTCTCTGAGGCATCAACTTATGCCAACAATCCTTCTCATGTAGAAACGAATTTGCGGTATGAAGCCATGCGTAATTTGTTCAGTGGAACCAAAAAATTATTTGTCCATTGCAATTTTGCGAAAGAAATTGTCGCTGCTGTTGATTTCGCGAAACGTCATCAACTTAAGATGGTGCTTATTGGCGCAAATGACGCATGGAGGGTGACCGCATTGTTAAAAGAAAATAATATTCCGGTAATCATCAATGGAACACATAATCTACCACCGAGAGAAGATGAGGATATAGACATCGCATATAAGTTACCTTTCCTATTAAAACAAGGAGGGGTAAACTTTGCTCTAAGTGTGGATGGCTCATGGCAAGTAAGAAATCTTATGTTTCAGGCAGGAACCGCTCAGGCTTATGGATTGAGTGCTGAAGAAGCCCTCATGAGTATCACCTCTTTTCCTGCAGCTATTTTGGGTATTGAAAACAAACTTGGAACACTTGAAGAAGGCAAGGACGCAACATTATTTATTTCTGATGGAGATGCTCTGGATATGAGAACAAATCATGTTACTCATGCCTTCATTTCAGGCAGGCAAGTCAATCTGGACAATGCACAGAAGGAATTAAATAAAAAATACCTCGAAAAATACGGACTGGAATAGGATCATTCTTACTTCGGTCTTCTGTCTATAACGCAATTTTAAACTACTATTAAACATTACCATGAAACGATTCACATTTATCATCTCGATTACATTATTACTTGCAAACATATCCTGTAAGCAAAAAGAAAATGAAACAGAAAACTCTAGTGTTGATACCACATTTAATTTTATAGCCGACCGGTTTGCGGATATCCAGGTTTTACGTTATCAGATTCCGGGTTTTAATCAGCTATCGCTTCAACAAAAAGAACTGGCTTACTATTTATACGAAGCAGGATTAAGCGGACGAGATATTTTTTATGATCAGAAATACAGGAACGGGCTGCTATTACGTAAAACAATAGAGGCCATCCTCAATTCCTATTCCGGTGAACGAAATACGCCCGAATGGAAACAGTATGAAGAATATTGCAATCGTTTTTTCTTTGCTAATGGAATGCATCACCATTACTCCGCCGCTAAAATGTTTCCGGCATGTACTGAAGCATATTTTGCTCAATTAATTGCGAACAGCGACTCAGTTCAACTACCTCTTAAAAGTGAAAATATCGACGATTTCACAAAGAGAATTATTCCCATTATTTATGATCCCGCTATTGATTCAAAAACCGTCGACATAAGTGATCCAAACGATGTACTCAAGGCATCAAGCAATAATTTTTATCGCGGTGTGACTCAAAAAGAAGCAGATGACTTTTATTCAGCACTTCGCAATGCGGACACGACCAACAGATCACAGATCGGCTTCAACTCCCAGTTAGTCAAAGAAAACGGAGTGATCAAACAACAGGTTTGGAGCATCGGCGGTATGTATGGCCCGGCTATAGAAAAAATTGTTTACTGGCTTGAAAAAGCTGAGACTGTCGCGGAAAATGAAGCACAGAAAAAAACTATCAGCAGCCTGATTAAATTTTACCGTACATCTGACCCAAAAGATTTCGATACATATAGCATTGCATGGATAAATGATACCGCATCCAGACTGGATTTTGTGAATGGATTTATTGAAGTTTATCAGGATGCTCTTCAGAAAAAAGGAAGTTTCGAAAGCATAGTTTCCATGAAAGACATTGAAGCGACAAAGAGGATTGAAGCTATCTCCAATGAAGCTCAGTGGTTTGAAAACAACTCTACAATCATGGAAGAGCATAAAAAGAAGGATATTAAAGGCATCAGCGCAAAAGTAATTACAATCATTGGTGAAGTTGGAGATGCAGCACCGGCAACACCAATCGGTATTAACCTACCAAACAATGAGTGGATCAGAGAGGAACATGGCTCCAAGTCGGTTTCTCTGAGTAACATTGTTAATTCTTATAACTTCTACCGTGCAAAAAGCCCAATGATTGATGAATTCGGATCCAGCCAGGAAGTGAAGGAACGTTCAAAAAAATATTATGCTCTCTCTGATAATTTACATACAGACATGCACGAAGTGATTGGCCACGCTTCCGGAATTATTAACCCAGGTGTTGGTACAACAGATCAAACACTCAAGAACTATGCAGGCGTTCTTGAAGAAGCCCGTGCCGATCTTGTTGCTTTATATTTTTGCCTGGATCAGAAATTGATTGATATTGGTGTCATGCCTTCACTGGAAACCGGCAAAGCTCAGTATGATTATTATATCCTAAATGGAATGATGACACAACTTCAGCGGATCAAACCGGGTGACAACCTGGAACAAGCACACATGCGCAACAGGCAAATGGTAGCCTCTTGGGCTTTTGAGAAGGGGGCAAAAGACAAAGTCATTGAAAAAGTAGTGCGTGACGGAAAAACTTATCTCATTATTAATGACTACATGAAACTAAGAACACTTTTTGGTGAGTTATTAAGGGAACTCCAGCGAATCAAATCAGAAGGAGATTTTGAGGCCGGAAAAAATCTTGTTGAAAATTACGGTGTGAAAGTAGATCAGTCATTATTAAAAGAAGTTCATCAACGATATGAGAAACTGAATATTGCACCATATATGGGCTTCATCCAACCACGATTGGTTCCTGTAATGAGCAATAACAAAATTACCGATATCAGGATTGAGTACCCTAAAACACTCATCGAACAAATGTTGGAATATGGAAAGAAATATTCCTTCTTACCAGTAGAAAATTAATTTTTTATAAAAGTGTTTTTACAAAAAAAAGACCGGAGCATACCGGTCTTTTTTATTTGATGCCACCCTATCTCAAATTCATTTATTAGCTCTAACCTGATTCAATATCTTCAACCAACAAAACAGTAATTCCCTTTAAATCTTTTCTTAAACGGTCAGGTGAAACGCTTTCACTTTTTACGAGTGCCTCCCCTTCATACACTTCAAACGGAATAAGTATCCCAAAAGTGAAGCCTTTACCGGGAATACTCTCCACCTGAATTGTACCACCATACAAATCAATAAGTTTTTTGCCTTTCTAATTTGTGTTTTATTTGAAAAGAAATTGCATGATATGGACATTCTGGAATTTCCCAAATTTGTAGCCTACCTCTTCCATCACACCCACATGTCTGTACCCCGTTTTCTCATGGATATGAATGCTAACTTCATTCCCCTGTGTTATCCTGGAGATGATAGTATGACTGCCCGTCTTTTGACCTTCCAGAGTGATGATCTGCAACAAGTTCATACCAATTCCCTTCCCTCGAAAATTACTGTGAATATAGATCGACACTTCAACAGTAGTTTCATATGCACAACGATCGCTGTATGGACTTAAGGAAGCCCAACCTATCACTACTCCCTCATCTTCAGCAACCAAGACAGGGTGATTTTTCTTATGCATCCGGAACCAGTTTAATTGTCCTGCATAACTTCGGGGTTCAGTGTCGAATGTTGCATTTGAATTTAAAACTGATTCATTATATATTTCCAACATGGCTGATTGATCAGCTTCAGTGGCAGGGCGCAGAGTTAACATGGTAGAGTAGCAATAAAGAAGCAGGTTAAAAAGGTTTTCTTGAGTAAATATACAATTGTTCTTTATTCAAGTCAAAAAAGATTCTTCGGCTTGTTTTTACTAAGGATTTACGCCTTGATCACTTTACATTTCCTCAATAAATTATCCTTATCATTTTACCAAACATCAATTAAAACAAATTTAATTTATCAAAGTCCAAATCATTCAGAAATTCTAAGTAATTTTACATGGATTTTCATTCTAATGAATAAGTAATTCCAAACTTTCCTGATATGAAATACACTTCTTTATCAACCCTTCTATTGCTGTGGGTTCAGGTCTCATTGTTTTTCTCATGCAAATTAGAATCAGATCGCATTCCAGAAACTTATTCCGCTGAAGAAATTGAGAATGAGTCTAAAAAAGCGAATGAATTTTTTGATCGCTCTTTTGATGAAGAGGTAAACAGGGATCCTGAACAGCAAACCTTTCTTTCCATTAAAAAGGATTACGGGAAATGGACAAACCGTTCGGACTCGGCTGCTATTGCTGAGAATGAAATAATCAAAAATGAGCTAAAACTTTTAAGAGAACAAATAGATTATGAAAAGCTGAATGATAAAACTAAGCTGAGCTTTCGATATTTTGAGTTTGATGCACAACAAAAGATAACCATGTTTCCATGGCGCTTTCACAATTATCCTGTAAATCAAATGGATGGGATTCAATCTGCTATTCCTGCTTTTTTAATTAACATGCATAGGATTGATTCAGCATCGGATGCCATAGCCTATCTGGATCGACTCAATAACATCGGACAATTATTCAATCAGGTTATAGAAGGACTCAGAATAAGGGATAGTCTTGGAATAAACCTGCCAAAATTTGTTTTTCCAATGGTGTTAAATGATTGCCGCAATGTGATCTCGGGTGCTCCTTTTGAAGCAAAAGATTTGAAAAGTCCCTTGTTCGAGGATTTGTCGGCTAAGGTGAATGCATTGTCTGCATTAACTTATTCCGAAAAGAGTGAATTGATCAGGTTGGGAGCACAAGCACTTGTCAATGTAGTGAAACCTGCCTACTTGAAATTAATGGCTGAACTATCCCTGTTAGAGCAGCATGCCACCAACGATGATGGCGCCTGGAAATTTCCTTCAGGAGAAAGGTTTTATAAGACGGCACTATATAATACCACTACTACAGACATGAGTCCGGACGAAATTTTCGAAACCGGACAAAATGAAGTGAAAAGAATCCATGCGGAAATGAGAGAGATCATTCGTAAAGTGGGTAAAAAAGATGACAGTTTGATTTGGTTCTTTGATTACCTGCGGGAAAATAAACAGTTTTATTTCCCCAACACAGCTGGAGGAAAAAAAGCATATATGGATCTTGCCTCCGGGATAATTGATACTATGCGAAGTAAATTAGATGTTTTATTTATTACGAAACCAAAGGCTCCCATCGTTGTGAAGGCCGTTGAAGCATTCCGTGAACAATCGGCTGGTGGGGCGTTCTATGAAGATCCTGCCCAGGATGGTTCCAGACCTGGAACGTATTATATCAATCTGTTTAATATGAATGATCAGCCGGTTTATCAGGCAGAGGCTTTAGCTTATCACGAAGGAATCCCGGGGCATCATATGCAAATTGCTATTGCACAGGAAATGACAGGGATGCCCAAGTTTCGTCAGCATGGTGGCAACGTAGCTTACATAGAAGGCTGGGCTCTATATTCGGAATTGATTCCAAAAGAATTTGGTTTTTATAAAGACCCTTATTCTGATTTTGGCAGACTCGCAAATGAGGTTTTTCGTGCATCCAGATTGGTAGTCGATGTAGGAATTCACCATAAGAAATGGTCACGTGAACAGGCGTATGAGTATTTTATTCGTAACACACCAAATCCGGAAGGTGATTGCAGAAAAGAAATTGATCGTTATATCGTCTGGCCTTCTCAGGCAACAGGATATAAAATCGGAATGATTAAAATTCTGGAATTAAGAGAGCGTGCTAAAAAAGAACTCGGAGGTAAATTTGACATCCGTGAATTTCATGATGTGATTCTTACCAACGGTCCGCTTCCAATGAAATTACTTAGTGATAATGTAAGAACATGGATTAATGAGAAGAAGGGTATAAACTAATTATCCGCATCACCGGTCATTGAATCGGTGTGTTGAATTCAATTTTCCAGAGTCCTCTTAGATCCCCCTTTTCATAATTTTTTGCGAGATCCTTTGGATATAAACTATCGATACTGACAAGAGTGTTTGCATCAATATCAATAGCCGGTTTACCATGACATTTTAAACAAGTTGGCATTCCGATTAGTATTGGCCTGTAATAAACTATTCTTCCCTGATTGTTAATTACAGTGTCTCCGCCACTTTTGCTTTTCATCCCGGACTTATAATGGTTCCAGATATTTTTATCGCTTTCAATTGTAATACTATTTTCAGGATTCCTGTTCCGGTCGGAAATTCGTGACAACACACAATCATAATACCGGCTGATACTGTCGGTCACCTCCATAGCCTTCAGATTACAAAATTGTACTGCATGCTCCGTCCCACCCTCATCAATAGCACTGTTCAGATGCTGAATCAAGGTGCCTTGAGCGGATGTTGTTATGGCAGCTCCGTCGTTTTTATACTTCAAATAATCAAACTCCTTCTCCTGAGTTGATTTATTTTCTGCACATGAAACAAAAAAAAGAAATATGCAGCCTGCAAAAAGTTGTTGGATGTTTGATTTCATGATCCGGATTTCTATTTTAAAATTTCATCAATTGTTGCTTGTGTTAC
>CAYHFJ010000100.1:0-11657 GCA_964355885.1 uncultured Flavobacteriales bacterium | reverse complement strand
TGAGATGAGTTTTTATTTATTTACAAAAAAAAAGAAGGAATATAAATATTTATGTCGAAAACCTATAATCTTAAGAAATATAATGTCATTTGAATTCAATATTTAAAGGATGAAAAATGTATAACAGTTATCCTGAAGAGCTAATTGAGGAAATCAGAATAAATAATGATATTTTTGATGTTGTATCAGAATATGTTAAATTGGAAAGGAAAGGAAAAAATTACTTTGGATTATGCCCATTTCATAAAGAAAAGACATCTTCATTCAGTGTTGAAGTAACAAAACAAATATTTTATTGTTTTGGATGTGGAAAAGGAGGAAATGTAATTACATCTGCCAGCCTGACCAGCGGAATTTCAAATACAGAATTTGAATTTGTGAAAGCCCTTATGAAGAATTATAAATTGAAACACAATGAAACACCTTTTACTGTGCTTAAACCCGTTCTTCCAAGGAATGCGGAGGTATCCTTTTCTCAATCATTAAATACATTCAATGTAGCATCAGAAAAAATTTCCGTCACAAATGGCAATACCATATACGACCCCATCCAATTGTCATGGACTGCTGATAGCAAAACAACAAACGTATTGTTTACGGCACTGGGCGCGCACCAGTCAATAAGTGGTTCGTTGCTGTTTAAGCCGGAGAACGACAGTTCAGCCCAACAAAATGTTCCTTTATACCTGAGCCTGGGTGACCCGCTTACCATTGGTAAAATTGAATTAACGCCTGATCAATTAAGAAAATCTCTTTGGAGAAATATTTATCCATATCCACTAAAGCTTTATTACATACATGTCCTCATTATGAATACCTCGGGAGGAATAGATATCCCTTGTATTTATTCATGGAAACTTGGAGATAAGGTTGTACCACCAAAGGCACAAGCGCAGTTTGATGCATCAGCAATTCCGGGGTGGATTGACAATAATCCTAAAGTTAAATCAATCTGGATTGAATATGGCGTTGAGTCATGCAGTGAATGTGATGAAGAGATCATTGAAAAAATAAGAACCGGTACTACTTCCGAGATGGAAAAGCAAATCACATTTAACTCTATGGGATTGCTATCTGCCTATACGGCGACTTTTATACAAGTGAATATCCGTTCTAAGCAATTGGATCCTAAGGGAAAATTTATTGTAGAGAAATCAGTAATGATTAATAAGGATGACCAGGATTTTACTTTTGGACCTTTTTTTACAAAGGACGCAGGGAACTTAAAATACGATTATAGAATTTCTTTAATTACTTCCACAAAAACGTATTATGGCGATATATGGATACCCGCGAAGGACTTGCAGATATATCTGAACAAGGGCTCGTTGAAACAATCACTTGGCAATAATTTACCACCTGAGAAATGATTGTAAATAAAGAATTAATATTATTTATTTTTTTAATGCTTTTAATGAGGCAAGCAATCAGTCAGCCGGTATTGGACCAGTCATTTTTAGAAAACGGATTGAAGATTTATCCCGACCAGGAAATTAAATCACGCTTCTACTATGATCCGGGTGACCTGGTTTTAATAAGAGATGAGGGAGGTAAACCTGAATTGTCCTTTCTTCAAATGAGGTATACCGGTAACAGCACCAATGCAGATAAAGGAGAAAATTTCTTTAAAAGTATTCTTCAGTTTAAAGTCATTGTTACACCGCCGGATCCGGGCAAACTTGAAGGCGCAATTAAGGATCTTGGCGAAAAGATAGTAAATGCTGAGTTGCGTCCTCTTCCATTAAGAAAAATGGAAGCTGCAGTCATATTTGTTCCTGTAAATCCGGGTGCTGAACAAAAAAGAGTCTTGAAAGGCGGAACATTTGAAAATGATGAAACCGGAACGGCTAGGGATGAAGGCATCTGGTCTCAAAAGATTTTCAATCTTAACTTAGACAACGAAAGTTCCCAAATTTTGAGATATACATTGGAAACTCAAAAGACAATTTTAAGCATATACTATGGCTATTATGCTGTTGGTGTTAATAGTCCCCAGCTAACTTTTTCCCTGAATGGAGACACCTCTATTGAAAATGAAATGAAGGGATATTTTGAAGGAATGGCTGATTTTTCACTAAATAATTCGGAGCCTCTTGTAAAATTGATAAAGGCGAATACATTTGCTGTAGAATTTGATGCCAAAAAATATCCTGATTGCCTGAAGAAAATAGACCTCAATGAGCAGCTCTCACCTGAATATGCAGCATTGGAAGTGAGGTGTTATGATTTTAATAATGAGCTTAGACCGGATTTATATGCAAAGTATATTGAGATAGAGGCAAAAGGTTTAGGAAATGGGAATGTGACTCAAGTAATTAAATTTAAAAAATCTCAGCCGGATGAATATGTGAAGAGTATCCGTTTTCCATATGCAGTAAGAATTGATAAGCCTTATAAATACAGGGTTACAGACATTTCAAATAATGGTAATCAAAAAAAGAAAAATTGGGTTGATAGAAATTCATGGACTGGAATAATTGACATTACAAGCCAGTCGCAAGAAATTAATGCGATTTTAAAACCAGAGGAAAAATGAAACACATGAAGCATAAATTATTGGCCTGCTTTTTTACATTGATAAGTACCACTTTTCTTCATCACAAAACTTTTGCAGTTGTCAAGTATGATGAAGGTGCAGTTATTATCAATGGTGTTCAACTTCTTCAGGATCGTGAAAATCCCAAAGACTTTTATTATGTGCCGGATTATCCACGCCTGAGTACGAAAGCAGATGGTTCTCTTGAATTTCTATGCTTAAAATATGTAGGTGAAAAGCAGGAATCCAGTGGTGGTTTGTTCCATGCTTTGGTTGCATTTACTTTACCCAAGGATATAATTGAAAAGCTTGAAGTAAAATTGCGACAGAAAGTGACCGGGGCACGTATTGCAGGTCCGGTACCGATGATGCAGCCCGTTGCAGAAGAAGGCGAAAGTGTTCAGCCGAGTTTTGAAATTGTTTCTTCCATCTTAACGAATAAAGAAGGTAAAGATGCTTTTACTCGGAATGTAATTTCTTCAGGATTTGCTCCGCTTACCCCCGGATCCAAAGCTGCCGTGTCTGCGCTCTTAAGCCAACAGGGTGCAACCTTGCTTTGGAATTCATTATCAGGTACTACCTCAGATGTTTCTGTTACTGTTCACGGCTACTTTGAAGCTGCCGTGAAAGCTTATAATGCTGTTGTGGAAGCAGAAATGCAAACAGTGTATAAGCACTTTAGCACGTTTCAGAATAAACAGAGAGGATATACAAAAAATCAGATCCGGAATGTCGTGGATTCTCTGATGCAGACAGGTGGAATCAAAGTGGATGTATTTGATCGCAGCAAAGGGTTAAATGTGAAGGTTACCGAAATGGAATCCATTCTGAATATTGTGACTGCTAAGCTTACCGAATTAATGTTTGATAATAAAGGGGGATGGGCTGAGGTTCCGCCTTTGGTAAATGACCTACAGGGTTCGGATTCTTCCGGCAGGCAGACTCAGAATAAGGGCAATGTTGTAGGAGAAACCATTGGTGCCATCGCCGGAGGAGTTCTAAATTTTGCAACATCAGGACTTTTTGGAATGTCAAAGCCAAAATATAATGATCCGAGATATATAACCGACAACCAGTTTCTTCTTAAAGACATCAAGAATATAAAACAACATAAATTTTATTTAAATCTGAGCAAGTCAACTACAATTAAAGTTCCTGTCCATTCATCAGGCAACATTGGTGGAATATTTAATGCATTAGGAACTGACCCAAAGTATTTTCGGATTGTAAATATGAACGATGCCGATTTTCAGAAAAGAGAAATAACCTTTCAGGTAGATGGAGAATTTACAGATGCGTTTGACAACCTGATTAATTTTGTGACAGTAAATTTTCGAAAAAAATATACGGAAGGCCATGAGGATGTTACCGGCCAGCTTATGTTCAATTCAAAAGATTTAAAAGAAGGAATTATTTCAAAAAACATTTCTTACCCGCGCCTGGGTATTCAAACTTCAGATTGGTTTGATTACGAGTATCAACTGGTCTGGAGTCTCCATGGAAATACTAAGATTATACGTGAGCCACAAGATGAGAATAAATGGATCTCTACAAATGCAAGCGCTATATCACTGGTACTGCCATTTAAAAAGGCATCAATTGAAATAGATGCCGACCGTAAAACATTTACAGACCTCGATTATGTTTCCGCAAATATTAATTTCGCTACTGTTGTAGCCGGAGAAAAAACCATTGCAAGAAGAGCAATATTGCGGACCAATGATGTTGAGCCTACCGTAAAAGTATTCTTCTATCATGACGAAAATCAACCGGTTGTTTACCAGACTACGTGGTACGGTCCCCAGGCAGAAAAAAAAGATGAGTTGAAAAAATTAGAGGGCGGATATGTATTTCTTATCCCACCTTCCAAGTAATAATTAATTTTTCCTCCCAATGGCATGAAGCCTTTACGATCGTTACTCTTTATAACTGTTCTGTTATTGAATCATCTCTGGTGCTCAGGACAGGCCATTTTGATAGATCGTGGCGTGAGAGTAAATGGCCTTTGGTGCTTTCCGATATTGAATGATACTTCAAAATATCTTTATATCCCAGACAATCCACATCTCGCTTTAGATGAAGAGAAGCAACCCCAATTTTCATTTATTCGGTATGTGAAGAATGTCGGGACTACACAGTCTGAGAGTAAATCAATCACTGAAGCTCAAGGCGGAGCTGTACTCCATTTTTTAATTTCCTACGATACTCCGCAAGAACGTATTGACATGGCCCAGGCAGAATTACAGCAAATTTCTGGAGTACCTGATGCCAAGATAAAGGGCCCTTATATTTTTAAAGAAGGAAGGTTTATTTTAGTTTCTTCAATTCTGAATTCCGGAAATAAAAACCCTGAGCGAACGGTAATAACTTCTGGATCAGCACCTGTGCTGGAGGGGGGCCGAATTGCAATGTCTTTCGAAATGAATCCCGAGCGATCCAAACTCCTACTCGAAAATTTTAAGATGACAACACCTGATGTTTCTGTTGTCTTTGATATGACATTGGAAGGGATTGCAGATGCTTACAATGCTACGCTAACAGTAAACTGGAGCGATATTTATAAATCAGAAAAATACAACACTAGCGGAAGTTTGCTTTTTTTCTCAGGTGAAGTGGAAAAGTCTTACGAAGATTTTCAGCAAACCAAGGCCATAAAATTAGATGTTATTGGTAGTGATGTAAATATGGATAATCTTTTGACCGTTGCTTATGAGAAATTGACGGAGCTTATTTTTACTCCCGTGAATTTAGAAGAGTTGCGTGGCGCTGAAGCTCAAGTTGCTTCACAAAGAGCAGCACAAGGCTCCGGGTTGTTTGACATTCTCAATCCTGTAAAATTATTAGGGTTGGATGTTAGTCATGCTTATAAATTAAAGGAAGTAAGGCGAAGCGGTACCAGTGTGCTGAATTTTAATAAACGGGACATAAAAGAGTTGCACCATCTAATGGTTTTTAATTTAGGTGATTTTTATAAGCGATACGGTAACAATAAAAAATATTTTAAAACTATTAATCTCGAGGATACTGATTTTATGCAGCGGGAAATATTTGTTGGTATTGATGGTGATATTGTTCCTGAATTTGAAAGGATAATCAATAACATCACAGTTACTTTGAGAAAAACCCATGAAAATGGTGAAGTAACTATTAAAGAAATAAATTTTACAAAAAATTCTTTGAACCAGGATTTGCAACCCGAATTTGTTTATGGATCTATCAGTGACAAAGACAGGAATGCATGGTTGAATTATGAATATAAAGCAATTTATAATTTTAAGGGAGGCAAAAGTTTTGAAACCGGCTGGGTGAGTCAGGCTGCGGCTATGATTAACTTGTATACTCCTTATGAGAGGCGGACAGTCAAAATAGATGGTGATATTAATAAATTGAAAGCCGAAAAAATACGGGCGGTTATTGTTCAACTCGAATATCCTTTTTTTGGATCTGTCATGAAACCTCAAGTAACATATAAAAGCGGGGATTCCATGGAGAATAAAAATTTTGAAATAACGCTTCCCACTAACATTTATGAATATGCTTATTCATTGACTTTTGTAAGTGAAGACGGTAAGCAAACTACTAAATTAGGAAAGGATAGTAGTGGAATTTTATTTATAGACAATTTCAGTGCTTCTGATTAAAATTAATACAACATAATAAATTATGAAACCATTAAACACAAAATTCAAATTATTGACCGGGCTGTTTTTAATTTTTTTTCAATCGCAAGTTTTTGCACAAGTAATTAATGACAGGGAGCGGATTACAGTTACATTAAAGGATCGGACAGTTATCGTTTTGTATGGAAAGGCAAATGATATTGGGGATAAATCGGCAAAGGAAAATTTGGATAAAACAAAACTTGTGAAGGTTTCAGGATTTAATTATAAAAAATCGGTTGGTCCCAATATCTTACTCGATGAGAAGGGCGCTAAGGACAATGAATATTATTATTTGCCCACCGGATTGCATTTGTCAAAAAAACCTGACGGGGTTCCGCAGTTTTTGTTTTTAAAATATGTTACAGATGCTGCTGAATCTAATGGAGGCATAAGCGGAGCATTATTACACTTTATGATGGAGTGGGGATTAAACGAGTCGCAAAAAATGGAAGCAACTCTTTTACTTCAAAAAATTAGGCCTGGTGCTAAAATTATGGGACCGGTACGATTAGAGCCGATGGAAGGAGAGACATTTTCAATTGTATCTGCGACAACATCAGATAAAACTCTGACTCCAACACAAATTACTTCAGGCAAGGCGCCAGCACTTGAAGGTGGTAAAATTGCGGCTGCTGCGAATCTAAATAAAAATGGTGCCCAACTTCTTGCTGCGACATTTGAGAAATCCAAATCAATAACTGATTTATCTGTCAACCTGCAGTTTAAATACTTTACACGTTTACCGGCCGTTAAAGGGCGTATTACTATTAATTGGGAAGAGACTTTTAAAGAATTTGAAAGGCGTTCTGCTTTTGCAAAAATTGTAGTGGATCAGGTTATTCGTCATCGGCCTTTCATTGGAAGTAACTGGGATGAAAAAATTACGCATCGCGAAGCAGGAACCGCAGAATCTCAATCAGGTGAGCTTTCCGCTCAAAAGGCCTGCCTCATTGAAATTCAGGAAGGATATCCTTCAGAGGCAACATCAAAAATAGTAGAATCTTTTATGGCAGTGTTCCAGGACAAAATATCGAAAATGACAAATCTATCCGAGGATATGGATAAAATTGATTTTAACGCTGCTCAGAATAGAGCAAATGGTGATACAGCAATATTCAGATCAATAATACAACAGGAAGTTTTTAATATCATAAGCAAGAAGTCTAAATATTTCCGCAAAACAGGTACGGAAATAATTGAATTGAATTACGGCATGCTTGTGCCTAATAATTTTGGATTAGTAGGGAATTTAGCTGAATGGTATAATGGAGTAAAAAATAATAAAAACTGTATCGCAAGTGTTAATCTGAACGATCCATTTTACAAGCATTTAGATATTCGTTTTGTACTCGATCTTGAAGCCAAGGAAATGTTTGATCAGGAAGTAAACTATGTTACTGTAAATGTGAAAAAGAAAAGAGATTCTGGAAATCCTTTCCAAGACAGACTTACAATTGATAAAAAATTTCTGACAGATAAAGGACTGACTGGATCATTAACCTATGCAGAAGGTGAAGACAAGAATCCTGAAATCTATGAATACCAGGCCCAATGGAGTTTGAAAGGAGGCAACATCTTTCCTCCTTCACCACCCTGGCAAAAAGGCAGCTTGGAAGCTGTAACGCTAGCACCCCCAATCACTCCAAGAACAGTTGAGTTTGAAGCAAATCTTGAGGAATTAAAGTCAAGTAGTATTTCGCGTGTGACTTTGCAGGTGCGATACTTAAAATTCGGAAAAGAAGTTGAGGAAAACATAGCCGTTTCACCGGCGAAAAATGAAGCACTTACTTCCAAAATGATTTTTACTGATCGAAATACTCAAGGATATGTTTACCGCCTTATATTTAATCACACTACTGAAGGCAAACTCGCATTAGAATGGCAACCCAAGGTTAATGATAACTATGTATATGCAGTCATTCCGGAGCAATTGAAAGATAAGGATTCAGATATTTTTAAAAGAGCCAAGGAAGCTGCCAAAACTATTGTACCACCCGCTTCAGATGGGACTGTAACATCAGATAAAGTTATTGATGGATTTAAGGAAATTTTTGGCATTGCTAAAGATCTAATTAAGAAAAACTAATTTAAATAAATTCAACATGAAAAATTTGGTCAAATTGTTTTTCGTTCTGGGTATATTTCATTGCCCGGTTCATTCGTTTTCTCAATCAGAAGAAAAAGCCTTATCCCAAAGAATTTTATTGGATCAAATAACACCGGCTGGTCCACTTAAATTATTCCCGGGTTTTGAAGGAAGTAAAAATGAATATCGCTATTTGCCTAATAAGTTACGTTTAGCAACTCAAGATGATGGTACTCCAGCATTTTCTTTTTTGTGGTATGTGGAAAATAAACGTTCCGGCGCGGATGAAAAAGAAATAGCCGAAGGAGAGGGCGGGGGATACGTTCACGTATTAATCGAACTAAAGGTTTTACCAGAGGAACTTCAACAGGCAACACAGGCTTTGAAGAAAACTAACCCAAATGGTAAAATCGTAGGACCTGTTATCTATACCGGTGGAACTATGGAGCTGGTATGTGCATTGTTAAATGAAGATAATAAAAAAACCGTACTCGGCATTGGACCTGCACCTTCGCTTGAAGGAGATAAAGTTGCAGTATCATTTGTCCTGGATAAAAGGGGCGCAAAACTTCTGTATGAAAGTCTAAAATCATCTACGCCACAAATTTCTTTTAACCTGAATATGACAATGAGGGGCTATCAGTCTCCTGTAGAATTCAAAATAGAAATTGAATGGGACAAAGTTTATAAGCATAAAATATTTAATGCTGGTGTAGCCGGGAATGTAGCCGGGATTGTAAGTGCTGCTGCTGAAATAGGAATTGCAGTCCAGGAGATGAAAGAATCCGGTGCAATAAAAGTTACAAATATTGGAGAAGATGTGAATGTTCAAAGAATGGAGGAAGTGCTATTTAATAAAATAATTGAGGCGTGTTTTGTGCCATTGGGTGCCGAGGGTGGAGTGAACTGGTCTGAATTAGCTAAACCTTTAAATGATGGAAAGAGTTATCTTGATAGAGCAACAGATGGCTTAAATCAGGAAAGGGAAGCCACACGAAATGAAAACGCACGAATAAGGCAGGAAAATAGGCAGGAGACAAGATATTCACAAGATGAAAATAGACGTATAAGAGCAGAGAACAGGCAAAACTCCAATACTGCTGAACAACAACCTTCAACAGGAACACAAACAGCGCAGAACTCTCAGGAGCAAGGGGCTACTGGAGCAAGCGGTTCTCAGTCCACTCTTTTTGATGCGTGCCCGTCGGATGTACCTGTACCAATTCCTCCATATAATCCAGATCCAGGATCAAATACAGCTGCGCCAGGTTATTCTCCATCATTACAAAACCAGGAGCTTCCTGCATTGGTTAAAGTCACGGCTTCGTATCAGCAAAAAACAATCAGGCAAACAGGGAGGTATGTTGCGGAAGCGAAATCGTATTTTACTACTTCTCTTACTGAACGCTTCGGATCAAATATTGGGAACATTTCTTGCCCATCCTGTATCCAAAAAATCAATTTATATGATCCCTTATACCAGCAGCGTGAAATTGTTGCATTTATTGATGGGCTTAATGCAGAAGATTTTGGAAAATACATAAATTTTGTCACTGTCAGCATGCGTAAAAAACATCCTGGTGGTGAGACTACAACTGATGATGTTCGTATTGACCGTAATAATTTTAATAAGCAGGGAAATAATTTCAAACTTATGTACGGATGGATGAAAGGAGACGACAATCGAAAAAGCTGGCTTGATTATGAGTATAAAACTTCGTGGAGCTTTTTTGGCGGAGGAACAATTGACGAAGACTGGAAAAAATCAAATATTCCCGCATTGAATGTAGCACCACCGTTACAACGTAGGATAATAACAGTTCAAGGTGATCCATCATTAATGAATCAATCAGGAATTCGGGTAGTGAATATTAAATTTTATTATTTGTTGGCAGGACAAGAACAAGTAAAACAAGTAAGTCTAAATCCTTCGAAGGACCTTACTTCTACAGCTGTTGAATTTATGCTTCCTAAAAACAAACTGGACTACGATTATGAAATAGTCTGGACTATGAACGATAATGAAACTATTAAATCCGCGAGAAAAAATTCAGATAATTCAGATCTATTTGTTGATGTATTACCCAAAAAATAAATATTAATACTAATAATACCATGAAACACGCATTAATAATTCTTATGCTTCTGTTGGCAGATTTTGCCAGGGGCCAACAAGCCACATCTGGTGATATAACCGCAAATTTAAATAACAAACTAATAATCTATTACATTGAACGACCTAATATACAGGTTGAGCGATATCGTCTGGATTTAAATAATATACAAACAGAAAATTTCAATGGTAATAATGAATTTCGAGTAGGATATCAATTAGCAAGGAGTATTATTTATCCAGGGACCACGAGCGGCGACGATAAATTTCAAAGAGATATTTTAAATATAATAGGTAATAATAGTTTACCTGTCGCTCTTTTTTTAATAAATGACAGGCCCTTACTTACCGAACAAGTACGAGCAGGGCATTTACTTCCTTCCTGCTTTGATGATAAAGGCTATATAAAGGGCTGTTATCACTTGCTTAATCCGCGGGTATCATTTACGATGTTTGTAGGATCTACTAATATTAATGAAGTTGGTATCACACAAGCAAAAAATTTGATTCTATCCCAATTCAGATTGGCTCAAAATGATTTGCAGGCTATTAACCCTGGCGCTAACCAACCTGCCGCCACCGTAGATGAACCATCAACAGACCAGTCATCAACGAGAAGTGGCCGCTTAGAGGAAGGTGATAATATAAGAACCTTTAAGACTAGCGTTACATCCAATACAACTGAAACTGAAGTTGAGTCTCGCCTCGTTAGATGGATAACTCGTTATGTTCGTCCGGATAGGTCAGAGCCTCTAATTGCAGCTAATAGAAACCAAATATCACAGTGTTTAATTTACGCACAGGAAAATCTAACCAGTAATTCATCTATTAATTCATTTGAGATTTCTTTTGAAGTGAATTTTCATCAAATTCCAACTGGTGTGGAATCAGTCAGTGTAACCTGTTCTCAATTTGATATTATGATGGAACCCCAGAATTCTCAACAGAACAGTACAGAATCAAGTCAAGTAATATTGACTGATATTACAAATAGAATTAATGATAAGTTTAATGCATATTCTATTAACAACCCGAACCATAGTCAGGCGAGAGGTAATCTGTCTGCCTATCGGGACAATACAGAAATATGCGGTCCAAGTATGACACAAATGAATGCATGTAACTCCTGCCAAAGTTTTATTAAGGCATTATGCGGCCCTGAGAGTTGTGGTGGAGATTTAAGGTATCAACAAGAAATATATCAATTGGTAAATAGCGTGCGTGGCAAAATGGCAATATTTATTTTCAATGATTTGTCTG
>CAYHFJ010000099.1:0-11756 GCA_964355885.1 uncultured Flavobacteriales bacterium | reverse complement strand
TAAGCGCTGAAAGCATCTAAGCACGAAACTCGCCTCAAGATGAGACTTCCTTTAAGGGTCGTCAGAGACTATGACGTTGATAGGTTGCAAGTGTAAAGACAGTAATGTCAAAGCTGAGCAATACTAATTACCCGTAGACTTTTTATCTACACATGAATTCTGAATATAAGCCTTGTGTTTTCTTCTATATATGTCAAAATATTCAAGACATTTATGGTGACTTTAGCGTTGGTGTCCACCTCTTCCCATTCCGAACAGAGAAGTTAAGCCCAACAGCGCAGATGGTACTTGGTTAACTCCCGGGAGAGTATGTCGTTGCCGTAAATTATAAACCCTCACTTTCGAAAGATCGTGGGGGTTTTTTTATGATCAAAAATCGCTAATCGTTAATCGATGTTCGTTAATCAAAGACCTGTCTCATATTAAAGAAGCAGTTTCATTTGAATATCGAATATCGATTAACGATTTATGATTTTGGGATAGAATATTGATTGACATTGCCGGATAGATCCATTTCTAGGGCAGATTCAATAAGGAGAATGTCTTTACTTCCGACTGTCTCCATGCTTATTTTGTAAGATTTTACGAATATTTTACCAAACTTATTCACTTTTGTAAGAGTAAAAGATAATGCTGAAATCTTTATCCTATACAATTCAGTTGGTAAATTAATTCAGATCAGCTCAAATTGACGTGTGGGTGAAAGAACTGTCTAAACAGTAACAATCAAGTTAACAGTATAAAAAATTTAATTGCTTAGATCACTCAAATGAAAACTAGAATTGCCCATCGGTTGAGAATGCGGTCCAAACTAAAACGTGTGGTACTGGTTTATTCTCTATTTACGTTTTTGTTATCATCAGGCTTGTTTATTTATTTAAACTTGGCTAACAAAAAAGATGTGTCAGCAGCAGTGACTAATGAATATCGATCTGTCGCTTCCGGTAACTGGAATGTTTTATCCTCCTGGCAGCGATACAATGGTTCAAGCTGGGTGGCTGCAACGGCAGTTCCAACCAGTGCGCATAACATAATTACCATTCAATCCGGTCATATCATTACAATTACTTCTAATGTTACAGTTGATCAGGTAGTAATTTCCGCAGGTGGAAGTGTTTATCTGAATAGTGGTATTACTATGACGGTGGCAAATGGAACCGGAACGGATTTCAAAGTTTCAGGTACCTTTCGAAATGCGGGTACTGTAGTAAGAAATTCAAGTGCAACACTGTCTTTCTTGAATGCTGGAGTTTATCAGCATAATTATACAACCACAGCAGGTACTATTCCAACTGCAAGCTGGGCTACCGGCTCAACCTGTGAAATAATTGGATACACAACTAATACGGCGACACCTTCCGGACTGCAATCATTCTATAATTTTACATGGAATTGTACTAATCAATCTAATGCAATTAGTTTGAATGGTGGATTAACTACTGTAAACGGAAATTTTTTGGTCGCTTCTACGGGTTCAAATGAATTTCGATTGGCTACTAATGGTTCCACGCTAAACATTGGACTCAGCTTGAGTCAAACTGGTGGCACATTTACTTTGTCAACCGGCTCAAGTCAAACTTCCACAATGAATATCAGTGAAAATTTTTCGCTCTCCGGAGGGATTTTCACTGTTGTTAATGGCTCTGCCAGCACCGGAAATATAAACTTGTCCGGGAATTATTCTCATACAGGTGGAACTCTTACTCATGGAGGGAATGTAAGTACAAGCGCGAGGATAGCTTTTGCAAAATCTGGTACACAAATCTTTACTTCTCCAAGTACAGATGTGCAGCAAAATATTGATTTTGTTGTAAACAGCACTTCAACGCTTGACATGGGAACTGATATTTGTCACGGAAGAAACTTTACACTCTCCTCCGGAGCAGGAATAATACTTGCATCACCGGACGGAATATCTTCTTCTGGATTAACAGGAAATGTACAGGTTACCGGAACACGTTCATTTCATACAGGAGCACAATACACTTATGATGGAACTCTCGCGCAAGTTCCCGGTAACGGATTACCCGCTTCCATTTACAGACTTACAATAGACAATAATGCAGGTTTAACTCTGCAAAGTAACTTGTCTGTAACTAATCGTCTTACTCTTACCAATGGGAGAATATTTACAGGATCAAATGAATTATATCTTACAAGTTCGTCTACCTCAGGCATTACAGGACAATCAAATAACAGCTATGTTGTAGGGAATCTACGGAGAGCACTTAGTGCTACAGGAACTTTTGAATTCCCCCTTGGTAGTAACTCGATGTATGAATTGATGACTGTTACCGTATCGGCCGCGACCGGTTTTTCAAGTCTGCTCGGTACATTTGAAAACGCAAATCCAGTAGAGGTATCATATCCACTTTTAGGTTTACAAGCTAGTTATATCGATTTGGACAGTATGTTGAATTATGGTTACTGGACATTAACCCCGAATTCCGGCATGACGGGTGGAACATTCAGTCTCAATCTAATGGAGCAGGGGTATTCAAATTCGGTGTCGGCAAAATCAGTATTTAGTGTTGTGAGGAGAACTAACACATCCTCAGCCTGGCAGACAGTTGGTGCTCATACGGATGCTTCACCGGCTTTAAATGGTGGGGTTGCAACAGCAATTCGTACGGGACTAAATTCATTCAATCACTTTGCTATCGCTTATGGTCAGTTCCTCGCTTTTGAAAATCCTTCACTCATTGCCGGAACAGGTGGACAAGTAGGTGCTATTTATTTATTCCCTAATGTTTGTGGGAATGTGGATGCGTGGATGGAAATAATGGAGCTGGCAGGCGGGGCAACACTGGATGCAATTGATAATTCAAGCACAGGATATAATGAGGCTTTTCAGCCATTCGTGGATATTGCTCCTAATGGTACTTCCTCTATCCAATGGAAGATTACATTCAAAGTTTCTGGTACTTCAATTGATACTACTTTAGCAAAGATGACGATGACGGGTGTGGATATCGATGGTGGAAGCAATATCCGCGAGTTTATTGAAGCCACAATGCCATACAGCTATTCACTCGATCCCTTAACTACACTTACCGTGCTAAATCTGCTTGGAAGTTACAGGGCCATATCCAGTTTTGCAACAGTGACTAATATTGATACGAGTCAACATCAGGCAATGTATCAGTTGAACTACAGAAATGTTAATTCAATTTTGTACCGTACCGGAGGCATATCGACAAAAAGTTCAGTGGAAACAAGGCAGACTTCTCTTTATTTCAGATCATTTCTGACTGGTTCAATTGCCTTGCCAATTAAATTGTCATACTTTAATGCGAAGTTAAATGATAATAAAGTTGATTTGAACTGGGCAACTTCGTCGGAAATTAATAATGATTACTTCTCTGTGGAACGCTCTGAGGATGGAATGAACTTCGAGTCAGTCGCGACGATTCAAGGCGCTGGAAATAGTACCAACATGTTGTATTATGAAACGGTTGACAGAGAACCTATAGGGGGGCATTCTTATTATAGGTTAAAGCAAACAGACTATGATGGAAAATACACTTTTAGTCAGATTGTGACAGTCAAAAACGGGAAGTCAAAAGTCGATAGCGACCTGCGGATTCAATCGGTTTTTCCAAATCCTTTTTCGGACAGATTCACTGTCGGCTTTACGAAGAAAGTCAGCGGTCCGGTTAAATTTGTTCTGTTGAATGGTGCAGGTAGAATGATTTCACAATCAATGATAGACTGCAATGAAGGATATAATAACTACCAATTTGAAAGTAAGCAAGACCTGGTTTCCGGTGTTTATTTTATCATGTTGTTGTATGATGACAAAAAGGTGGTACAAAAAGTAATTAAAGAATAGAGCCGGTTAGAAGTATAAAAGGTTGTAAAAGTTTTCTGTCAAATGATTAATCATAAGACTCAAAACGAATTTGCTTTCTGTCGTATCCCATATTTTTTAGTCTTTCTCTTGCTTCATGAAGCATGTCAGCCCAGCCGCAGATATAAAAATTCGCCGGTCTTTTATCAGCAAACAATTCTTCATAGATAGGATGAACATATCCCGTTATGCCGTTCCAGCCTTCATTGCTTCTTGATAATACAGGAATAAATTTGAATTCAGGATGCATGGATTCAATTTCTTCCATCTCTTTTCTGTAAATAATGTCTTTCTCCCAACGATTTCCAAAAACCATATAAATATTTTTATGCGGTATGTTGTGATTGAAAATGTGTAATAACATTGATCGAAGCGGAGCGATTCCGGTTCCTGTACAGATGAAACAGATATCATTCTCAATTGGTTCACTCAACGTAAACTTTCCTAAAGCTTTTGTAACTTTAACCGATGACCCTACAATGGCATTTTCGAAAAGAAAAGGAGTGCCTTTTCCTTGCGGGTTCAAAACAATGGCGAGCTCAAAAATATTATCCTCCGATGGGGGTGACGCAATCGAATATGCACGATTAGTATATTTAGCGGGGATGGGCAGATCAAGCATAACAAATTGACCGGCCTTAAAACGAAATTCAACATCTTCAGGGAATTTAATGAAGTAACGTTTAACGACATCACTTTCGTCACGGATATCCACAAATTTGCAATCGATATAGGTGTATGCCATATTATTTAGATTCTGATTTTCTGAATAACGGATATTACTTCGTCGGTCATTGAGTTATTAATATCAAGATGAGTAACCATTCTGATATCCCTGATTCCGAAAGGTACAGCCTTGATGTGCCTGATAAGCAGGGTATCAATTATTTTTTTTACAGCAATATTTTCATTTAACCGGAAAACGATGATGTTTGTGTCCACCGGAAGAACTTCTTCCACCCAAGAGCAGCTCGTAAGGGCTTTACCGATCGAACGGGCGCGAGTATGATCATCTTTTAATCTCAGAATGTTGTGATCCAGTGCATAAATTCCTGCTGCAGCTAAATATCCTACCTGTCGCATACCTCCCCCGAATGCTTTTCTGATTCTTCTGGCTTTTTTAATGTTTTCGGAAGTGGAGAGTAACATCGATCCAACCGGTGCTCCCAAACCCTTAGAAAAACAAAATGAAAGTGTGTCTGCGCAGGAACCATATTCAGAAGGCGATTCTCCTGTTTCTGTTAGGGCATTGAAAATTCTTGCACCATCAATATGTAATTTTAAATTATTTTGTCTGCAAACGTCTGCTATTTCCCTGACAGTTTGAATGGAATAGCAACTACCTCCTCCCTTATTACATGTGTTTTCGATTGCTACAAGTGAAGATATTGCAGAATAAATGTTTGCCGGATCATTGATGTTCTCCAGTACCTGAGCTGCATTTATTCTGCCACGGTCTCCATCTAATAATCGGATAGAAACCCCTGAGTTCGAAAATGTCCCTCCGGCTTCATAATAATAGATGTGTGAGAGTTTATCACAAATAATTTCATCTTGTAAGTGTGTACTCAGTCGGATGGCAACTTGGTTTGCCATTGTACCTGAAGGAACAAATAATCCAGCTTCTTTGCCAAATAGTCTGGCGGATTTTTCTTCTAAAAGCTGGACGGTTGGATCTTCATCGAAAACATCATCCCCGACTTTTGCTCCCAGCATAGCTTCCAGCATTTCCGGGGTCGGACGTGTGACGGTATCACTTCTCAAGTCAATGTATGATTCATTCATTATTCTCCAAAGGTGAGAAGTTTTTTTTGAAACAACCGCAATAAAAATATAATGATGACAATAGCATTTGCCGTCATTTATTCAGATTCTTCAATTGTTTTCGAATAAAGTAAGCTAACGTAAAAGTTGATGGTAGAATAAAATTGTTAACATTCACCTGACAAGGCAACCCGCTATTGAGTGCTATATTTTTCGGATAAACATAAGCCCGTCTCTTACAGGTAATAACACATTTTCAACGCGCGGGTCTTCCATCACTTTATTGTTAAATACATGAATTGCGCATGTGTCAATATCCATCTTGTCCGGAGCTTCAAGGATTTTGCCGCTCCAAAGAACATTGTCTGCCAGAATAAATCCTCCCCGCCTGATTTTGCCAATGACCAGATCGAAATAGTTGGAGTAATTAATTTTGTCTGCATCAATAAATACAAGATCAAAGGTTTCATCCAGGTTAGGTATAATATCTAATGCATTACCAACATAGGTGATTATCCTATCCTCCATGGAAGCCTTTTCTATATATCTGTTAACAAGGGTGCTAAGTTCTTCATTAATATCAATAGTATGAAGGCGCCCATTTTCCTGAAGTCCCTCTGCAAGGCAAAGAGCCGAATAGCCGGTATATGTTCCAATCTCCAGAATGAACTTCGGACGAATCATGCAGCTGATCATGCTAAGAATTCTGCCTTGCAAATGTCCACTCAACATCCGTGGCATTAATACCTTGGCATTGGTCTCTCTGTTAAGGTCGACTAATAAATTATTTTCAGGACTGGTGTGTTGTTCTGTATAGATACTTAATTTTTCATCGAGAAACTCCATTGGATCAATTCCAGTCTTTTGCTTCCCCGACATTCACGCGTTGAACATTTTCAATTCTGTGAGAGGTTCCATCAGTACCATATTTGTCAACAAATACAATTACCTGCAAGCCGGCGGTGCTGATGCCGGTCAAATCAACAGTAAATGTCTTCACGAAATCATTACTTCTAAACATACTTCCCGCGGGGATAATATCTCCTGAAGGGCCATTGTCGTTGATCACCTTCACCAGAACATTTTTATAGTCGTAGTTATAAAGGAGGGTGCCCCGATGATAAAATACACTATTACTATCAGGTGTTATTCCTAAAGAATCAAGATCATTCAGTTGTGCATAGGCACTATCAGCAGACCGGAACACGGATCTTATCAGATACGCATGCAACCTGTATTCTCCCGATAAGGTAGCACTGAAACCGGTATGAACTTCAACCTTTAGAGTATTTCCAGTAAGCCCTTTTGCATCAATAGCAAGTCCACAACGAGGAATTGTTCCTAATGAAGAGTTGATATTGGCCCTCCAATTAGTCGGAGAAAGGTCGGAAGAGCCGCTTATCTTTCGGTTGATGGATCCGGCAGGGTATAGGCTGGTAGGATTAAATAAACTATCCATAAAATTAACACCGGTGGATGAGTTCATGCTTGTTATGTCAACTAATAAATCGTTGAGGTGAATTGACACAGTATAAACTCTGCCGGTATTTTCTGTTACTAAAGAATCCTTTAGCATATCATTCTCCGGACAAACTCCACAAAAGGAAGAAGTATAGGATTCCAGTAATATTTTCTGGTCAAATCGATCGGGTACCAGAGAAATGTCAGATGCCTGAGCCGGATCGTCTATTTCTGCAACGTCATTTTTACTGCAAGAGAGCAGAGTGAAGGTGCAGGTTGACAACAAGAATAATATAATTTTAGTTTTCATTGAAATTTGGTCTGATGGAATGAAATCGAAAGGTAAGTACATTCAAGGAATTATGCATAATTTTTCATTATTTTTTTAATTTTCCTTTCCAACGCATTCTGCTATCTTTGGCCAATATTCAAATAAACGATGAAAGCCTCAAACATTATTCAACTATTTCTGATTCTTGCCGTGATCATATTGTATGTTTTGCACTTTTCGGATAAAAAAGCTATTCCTGTAAGTACTGAGACTAAGAATATAGGTATTTCTTCTTCATCGTCTTCCATTAATGCGGGATCAGTCGTTTTTATTAACTCTGATTCGTTGCTTGATAACTATATATACTTTAAAAGTAAAAAATCAGAGTTTGAATCAAGACAAAATAGAGTCAAGTCAGAACTTGAAGCTGAGAGTGCAAAACTTCAAAAGGATGCGGAATCGTATCAACGAAGAGCACCGGGTATGACAGATATGCAACGCCAGATAGAAGAAGAACAATTGATGATGCGTCAGCAAAAGCTCATGCAACGTAAGGATGAATTATTAGATAAACTTGACGAAGAACAGGCGAAATCGTCCGAAGAACTTTATGATAGGCTGGCTAAGTTTTTAAAGGAGTACAACAAAGACAAGAATTATCAGTTTATTTTTGGCTTCCAAAAAGGAGGAGGAATCCTGTTTGCAAATGATAGTCTCGATATTACCGGCCCGGTTTTAAAGGGATTGAATGAGGAATTTGAAAAGGAAAAATCCTGATCAGACTTAAAAATTAGGTCCGATTTTTTCTTCCCTTTTTTTGGTTTGGAAACTTTTTATACACAATGAAAATTGAATTCGTGTTTTCTAATGTACTCTGTACGTTATTAAGATACTCCGAAAAAGGCCACCAGAACTCATTTTTCGCCTTGTTCCAGCTTAAACGACGGTATTTCTATTAGAAATTGAATAGGCTTTGGTTTTTAATGAAATTTCATAATTTTAATTGTTGAAAAAGTCCTATTTGCATTTCTGAAATATTATGTACATTGGATTTTTATTTAACCTATTAAAGCATTTATTTTCAAGATTTACATGCCCGATTTTGTGCATGTTGTAACACTTTAGTTTTCTAAAACTATAGGGTTTTTTGAGGATAATTGTTTTGTAGAATTTAGAAACAGTCGCACTCTATAAATATCTTACCCATGAAACCCACAGAACTACCAACCAAAAACATGGATTTTATTCCGGATTTTAAAAAAAATCAGTCATTAGGTTTTCTATTGACATTACAAATTCGCTCCGTTTTCTTTTCTGTATTTCTTCTGTCAGGACTCTTCGGTTTCAATGCCTCATTTGCTCATAATCCTTCTAAGTTGATTGAGGATCAACATTCAATTATAGAAAAGCAAATTAGTCCGGAGCTCAAGGAAATGTTACAGGAATTTGATCGTGAAATTTATTTCACACAGAATCAGGGTCAATGGCCTGCAGACATATTGTTTAAAGCCGATTTTCCATTAGGCCAGGCACTGGTTACCAAAAAAGGCATGATCGTAGGAACTTTTGATCCCGCTGGAATGTATCGGATGCAGCAGTCAGCCGACAGCGTGGAGCAGATGTTGGAGGATACAAGTGGGAATCCACCCGCAAGAGTTGCTGTGAATGGTCACGGGTGGTTACTTAATTTTGTAAACTCCTCTCCAAGTATGCGTGTGAGTAGCTATTCTCCCTATACAGAAGTCAGGAACTACTTTTTAGGCCAGGAGCAGAGTACCTATGCAACAAATGTTAAAAGCTATAAGGAGATTTGGTACAATGATGTGTATGAGAATGTTGATGTAAGATATTATCCTTCAGCCGAAGGGACTCTTGAGTATGATATAATCTGCAGACCTGGAGCCGATGTCAGTAAAATAGGAATTCAATTTGATGGAATTGATCAACTTTACATTGATAAAAATGGAAGCCTGATTCTTAAAACAAGCGTTGGAGATATCGATTTGCCTACTCCGGTCGTTTATCAGAAAATTGATGGAGTAAGAAAACTTGTCAATGCAAGATATGCATTGGAGAAAAATGTTTTAAGTTTTGAATTGGATCAGTTTGACCAGAGTCAGCCATTGATCATTGATCCGATTGCACTGCGTTGGGCTACATGGATAACAAATAATTCTACCGGTGACTGCCACGTACATGGTATATGTGTTGATTCGAGTGATGGTGCAATCTACACTGTTTCAAGGGTGAGTGGAGCAGGGTTGATTACCGTGAACGCATTCCAGAATTCTTCCGCAGGTGATATGGATATAATTGTCAGCAAATATCTTGATCCTGCTACTGTTGGCGGTTCAGGATCCAGAGTCTGGCAGTCTTATTTCGGTGGCAACGATTATGACAATCCTTATGCTTTAGAGCAAGGACCTGATGGGAATTTATATTTTACCGGAATAACACAATCCAGTAATTTCCCTCTGTTAGTTGGATCCGCCTTCAGTGGAAGC
Source organism: uncultured Flavobacteriales bacterium (assembly GCA_964355885.1). Classification (GTDB taxonomy): domain Bacteria; phylum Bacteroidota; class Bacteroidia; order AKYH767-A; family 2013-40CM-41-45; genus QQVM01. The sequence continues at coordinate 1,906 of CAYHFJ010000099.1, read as the reverse complement.
AGTATTGATAAAAGGTCGCAATCGAATTATAATGTTTTCGTATCGAAGTTGAATACAGCCGGTACCTCAATAAAAAGTGCAGTCATAGGTGGAAATAATATCGATCTTTCTTTTGATATCCGGACTACGAACAATGGAAATGTCTTAGTTTGTGGATATACACAAAGTACAAACTTGTCAACGCAATTTTCCGGTTCCGGAGCGACAAATACTAATTTCGGATATGCTGATGTTTTAATTTTTTCGATTAATACTGACCTGAATAGTATTAATTGGATGAAAAATTATGGAGGATCGGATGATGATAAAGCCAGAATTATGCTTTGCGATCCTGTCACAAATGATATTTATGTGGGTGGGTTAACGCAATCCTCCGATTTCCCAACAGTAAGTCCGCGACAGAGTACCTTAGGTGGTGATCAGAGTGGATTTCTGCAAAAACTGACTTCGACGGGAACAACTTCCTGGTCATCCTATTTCCGTTCCGCTTCATCGAAATCCACTATCATCCAATGTATGGAATTCAATGCCGCCAGAGATAAAATTTATTTTGGCGGACTTTCCAGTGGTTTAAATTCATCTAATATTTCCCCGTCGGGTGTTTATAGCAGCTCAGTTGCAGGTGGTACTGATTACTTCATTTGTAGAATGTCAACCGGGCAGACTTTTGATTTTGCAACATACCTTGGCGGAAGTTCTAATGAGGACAATATGATGGGCTTGAAACTGGACACAAATGGAGACGTGTTCGTTTTTGGTTATACTCCAAGTACTAATTTTCCCGTTACTGCCGGTTCACTTCAGGGAAGCAACAATGGATACTCTGATAAAACATTCTCTAAGTTGAGTTCAAATTTATTAACCCTTCAGTATAGCACCTACTTCGGAGGCTCAACTGAAGACTATGATCCAATAGGACAACGTGGAATTCAGATGTTGGATTGTAAAACCTATACTATTATTACTTCTGAGTCAAATAATATTCCACTCACTGACGGAGCTATTACAACAAGTAAATTGAGTTCTGCCTCCATATATGAACCTGGAGTAGTCGTATGGTCAAATCCACCGGATATGTCAGCCAACACTATTAGCCAGTCTCAGAATATTTGCTCCGGAAATATGGCTGGTGATTTTTCCGGCTCAACTCCTTCATATATTCTGCCGGATATTAAGCGAAATGGAACAGTATCTTCACACCCTACTGTGACTGCAACTTTAAGCTATACATGGCAGATGAGTACTGACTCTACTACCTGGAATAATGTGTCTGGGGGAAATACCCAGAATCTGACCGGTTCTTTGTTGGGTAGTATCGCTCAGAAAACCTTTGTCAGGAGAATTGTTACCGGGGAATCATGTAATGAAAGTGATTCAATAAGTAGTGTAATCACTATAGATATACTCACACTATCTTGTCAGGTAGCGAATCATGTTAGTTGTAATGGTGGAAATGATGGTGCGGTTAATGTTGTGCCATCGGGTGGTACTACACCTTATACTTATTCAGGACCAACTACAGGGCTATCAGCAGGTACTCATTCGTTTACAGTTACGGATGGAAATGGTTGTACTGCCAGTTGTTCAGTAACTATCACCCAACCAGCATTAATTTCCAGTTCCTATTCAGTGAGCGATTGTGATACCTATAACTTGCCTTGGGGTGGGTCAGTTTCTGTATCCGGTAATTATAGTCATACCTATATGGCTGCCAATGGTTGTGACAGCGTCGTTACCGCGCAAATATCAATTAACTACAGTTCATCTTCCAGTACAGCCATCACAGCTTGTGATACTTATACATGGAATGGAGTTCCACACACCACATCCGGAAGTTATACTACTACCGGTCTTACCAACGCAGCGGGATGTGATTCCTCTGCAACGGTGGTGCTGACAATTAACT
>CAYHFJ010000098.1:0-11851 GCA_964355885.1 uncultured Flavobacteriales bacterium | reverse complement strand
CAAGAGCAAAGACTCTTGTAGTTAAGTGATACGGAGTTGAAGAAATTATACCGAGCTTGTTTCATTTTTCGAAAAACTTGGGCGGTATAACCAAATCTCATGCAGGTTTTATAATACTGTATTTTATCACAGGCTTTTGTAAGGAACTGGAGAAGTCGCTATTGACCTGTAAAATCTCAAAGAGGAAACAGGCATCCGCCAGCTGGCGGATGAGATAGCGGTTAATTCAAGGGGGGCAATTTGCATTGAAATGAAGGGGTCAGTTTGTCTGAAATCTCCACACCCATGTCTGAACTGGAATTTTTGAGATTTATGGATTTATGGGAGCCCGGATTCAGTGTCATTTATTTTAAAGTTTAATGGGTGAATACTCAGAGCATAGAAAGTGCTTATTAATTTTTTCATTTTTTAATAATTGAAGCTCAGACAAATTGAATGAACAGATTAACACATCTCAATAATCCAAATAATTCCACAAATCCTATAAATCCCAGTCCAGACAATGTTTATGCAAATCACAAAGAGCGCAAGATAATTCAGCTAAGATGTGAATACAAAAAAAAACCCCATCGGATTTCGATGAGGCTTTTTTGTTAATAAGTAATTCCTTATTTAATTCCCAGACGGGTTTTCACTTGTGGCATGATATCATCACTTTCCTGTGCATAGATTACACTACCAAGGCTGGTGTCGAAGATGTATGAATAACTTTTTTCTTTTGCGATTTCCTTGATTGCATCTTCAGCTTTTTTAAGGATTGGGCCATACAATTCTTCTTTTTTCTTTTGAATTGATTCCTGAGCTGTTTGTTGGAAATCCTGTATTCTGTTTCCAAGATCATTCAGTTCTTTTTCTTTTACGGTGCGAATGGCATCTGGCATAGAGTCAGCTGCACCCTGATAAGACTGAAGTTTGGATTGATACTCGGCGGTCATCCCCTTCAATTGTGAGTCAAGGGACTCACCATATTTTCGAAGTGTGCTGTCTGCCTGCCGGGTCTGTGGCAACAGTTGAATAAGTGCACCTGAGTCTATATGTCCGAACTTCAGATTCTGAGAGAAAGCAGGCAGACTACTGCTGATAAATACGACTGCTGCAAGCAGGAAAATTTTTTTAATCATGATGAATGAAAGTGTTTTCGGTTAGGTTATTTTTTAGGTTCTTCTTTGGTTTCATTGTTTATTACTGGAGTATCTTTTCCTCCTGCGGGAGTACTTCCGCCTGCTTTTCCTCCATCTGTTTCTTTCGCGGCCGGCTTGTAGCCAAGTGCGAGAAGGATAGCATCACTCTTGTCATACTTTGGATTTGTGTAAAGCATAATGAGGTCACTGGATTTATCAAAGATCACAGCGTAGCTCTGGTCTGTAGCCATCTTTTTAACTGCATTGTAAATTTTATCCTGAATAGGTTTTACCAGTTCTTGCTTTTTCTTAAATAGATCACCCTCATAGCCGAATCGTTGCTTCTGCAGGTCTTTCACGTCTTTTTCCTTCTGTGTGATCTCGTCCTGACGTCGTTTTTTCATCTCCTCTGTCAGCAAAACCTGCTCAGCTTGGTATGTCTTATACAATTTATCAATGATTGCATATTTGTCTTCAATTTCCTTTTGCCAGGTGATGGACAGATTATCCAATGATTGTTGGGCGGACTTGTAATCGGGAATATTTTCAAGGATGTACTGGGTATTGACGTAAGCGTATTTTTGAGCACTTACATCGAATGACATCAGTCCTAAGAACATCATCAGCGTGATAATTCCGGAACGTAGTAAGGTGACTTTTTTCATGGTAATTGCCTTTCTTTTAAGGGGTGCAAATTTATGAAATTAAAATTGTTGACCAATTGAGAAGTGGAATTGACCTCCGCTGATATCAGGATTGTTTGGAACCTTATCCAGGCCATATCCCCAATCAAGTCCTAGAAGCCCAAATACAGGTAGGAATATCCTTACTCCAAGACCGACGGATCTTTTAGCACTAAATGGATTGAATTCCTTGAACTTCAGCCATGAATTGCCTCCTTCAGCAAAGGCAAGCATATAAATGGTGGCGGAAGGGTTGAGCGACAAGGGATAACGGAGTTCTAAGGTATACTTGTCAAAGATTGTGCCACCTATAGTATTGTTGTTTTCATTCCTTGGCGTTACAGAGTTATTTTCGTATCCGCGGAGTGCAATAATTTCCCTGCCATCAAGTGCATAACCTGATAGTCCGTCACCTCCAAGATAAAATCTTTCAAAAGGTGATGCACCCAGATCGCGATTATAAAGCCCGAGAAATCCATATTGAATTTTTGTGTGAAGTACGAGATTCCCCAATAGTTTGGTGTACCAAAGTGAGGAGAATTTCCATTTATGGTATTCAATGAATTTATACTTCTCGCTGTCAGTAGCTGTATTATAGTCTACTCCGTTGAAGAGAGAATAGGGTGGAGTAAATTGTAAAGTGAGAGAAAGTTGAGAGCCGCTTCTGGGATAGATCGGTGCATCAACAGAATTTCGTGAAATTGTTTCCTGAAAACTCAGATTGTTAGCGACTCCATTGCTGAATAAAAATGTGCTGCCATAATTTTGGAGCGTGTAATATTGATAACTTACTTCATGATAAATAGTGAAAAAATCATCCGGATACTTCAGACGCTTACCAAGTCCGAGAGAGATTCCGTTGATGACTATTGATTGTCTGTCTTCATCTGATTTTTTTAATCCATTTGATTGAACGGACCGGTAGACTGAGGCACTGAATGAATTTGCTTTTTTCCCGCCTAAATAAGGTTCAGTAAACGATGCATTGTAACTTTGGTAATATTTTCCATTTGTCTGAGCACGCAAGCTGAGACGCTGTCCATCACCTGATGGAAGCGGTCTCCATGAGTTTTTCTTAAAAAAGTTTCTTGCGGAAAAGTTGTTAAATGACAAACCGAGAGTACCCACTAACTGATTGGCTCCATATCCACCTGAAAGTTCAAGTTGGTCGGAAGGTTTTTCCTCAACTGTATAATCTATATCTACTGTTCCATCAGCAGGATTTGGTTTGGGATTCACCCCTAATTTTTCCTGATCAAAGTATCCGAGTTGCGCCAATTCGCGCTGTGTACGAATAATGTCTGAACGACTGAATAGCTGACCTGGTTTTGTGCGGATCTCACGCATGATAACACGGTCGTTTGTTTTGGTGTTTCCGGAGACGGTTACTTTGTTGATTCTTGCCTGCTTTCCCTCGTAGATTCTCATCTCCAGATCAATGCTGTCTCTTTCTACATTCACTTCCACAGGAGTCACAGAAAAGAATAAATATCCATCATCCATGTAGAGTGAACTCACATCACGACCACTTTGATTCATATATAATCTTTCATCCAAAGCGGACTGATCAAAGACATCTCCTTTTTTAATTCCGAGTATGTTAGATAATTCTGCGGAGGTGTGCTTGGTGTTTCCAATCCAGTTAATATTCCGGAAGTAATATTTATTTCCCTCCTTAATTTTAATATCAATTTGCAGGGAGCGCGGACCTGAGCGATATACTGAGTCATGAATAATTGCAGCGTCACGATACCCCTTGTCATTGTACTTTGTAAGCAACTTCGATTTATCGTCCTGATATTTACTGTCCATGAATTTCCCGCCGGTGAAAATTTTATACCACTTTTTTTCCTTGGTGTCTTTAAATGCACGCCGGAGTTTTCCATTGCTGAATGCAGCATTGCCTTCGAAAGCGATATCACGCACACGAACCTTATGCTTCTTGTCTACTACTATTTCGAGAATTTCCCGATTTGCGAATGAAGTGTCTTTGATTTCATTAATGCTAACCTGAGCATCGAGAAATCCTTTTTCCACATAAAAATTTCGGACGGTATTTGAAGTGGTGGCTATCACATTATCTGTTACAACCTTGTCACGTTCTAAGCCAATTTTTTCCCTGATCTTATCTGCTTCGGATTTACTGACTCCTTTGAATGAGAATTTAGAAAGACGTGGCCGTTCAAAGAGATTAAGTTCAAAGAAGATCAATTTACCTTGTGTTCTTGAGGCGAGGAGTTTTATATCGGAAAATAATCCCTGCTTCCAGAGATTTGTGATTGCTTTGGATGTTTTTTCTCCGGGAACATCAATAGTATCTCCAATCTGCAGACCGGAGATTGCAATCAGGACAGATTCATCGAGGTGTTTTGTGCCGGTTACGACAATTCCTCCGATGACATACTCACCGGGATTTCCAAAATCAATAACAGCAGAATCACCTCCAAGTTGTATTTGGGAAAAAACGGAAGTCCCTGTCAGAAGAAACAGGAGTGGCAGAATTATTCTTTTCATTTGTTAGTCTTGTGGATTTGCTCGCTGACCATTCCGAACCTTCGTTCGCGTTGTTGATAATCGATCAGTGCTTCGTAAAAATCCTCTTTACCAAATTCCGGCCAGAGTTTAGGGGTGAAGTATAATTCAGAGTATGCAATCTGCCAAAGTAAAAAATTACTTATCCTGAATTCACCGCTGGTACGGATTAACAATTCGGGATCAGGTATTCCTTTACTACTTAGATGCTCTTCAATAGTTTTTTCTGTTATTTGCGCAGGGTCGATAGATCCTTCCTTAACTTTTTTTGCAATCTCCTGCATAGCGGCAGTGAGTTCCCAACGTGAACTATAACTGAGAGCTAAGACAAGAGTTAATCTGGTATTACCCGAAGTTTCCCGGATTGCTTCTGTGAGCTCGTCGAGACAGTTTTCCGGTAAAGCATCAAGATCACCTATGACACGCAGGCGAATATTATTTTTATTCAGCGTATGACGCTCGCCATGAATAGTATGAATCAACAATTCCATGAGTGCATCGACCTCATCTTTCGGGCGATTCCAGTTCTCGGTAGAAAAGGCATACAGCGTTAAAAATTTGATCCCCAATTCAGTAGCAGCTTCAGTAATGTCCCTTACTGCCTGTACTCCGTTCTGGTGGCCGAATACACGCATTTTACCCTGCTTTCTTGCCCACCGTCCATTTCCATCCATAATGACTGCCACATGGAGAGGTAGGTTATCCGTATTAATTTTCTCTTTGAGACTCATGAAAATATAAGGGTGAAAAGCGGCGCAAGTTAATAAATTCAATGCAAGGCTTTGGGGTGAAAATCGTTAAAAATAATTAAAAGTGAAAAAAACATTCTGTATATATTATTTATAATCAGTTAGTTATTAATATCGACGTTTCTTGAATGGTTTACAAGAATCTTTAATCATACTGGACAGCCTAAAGTAAAGAGTTACGCCTGCAAAAAAGTACCAGTCCTTATCTTTTGAATCTCCTCGTTGCTTTCTGTAAACTGTTGGTATAGATTGAATTGTGTCTGATCGAGAGAATGACCTGTCCGAAAGGGCTACAGCGGTTGCACCTTCTGTTGCAAGCAGAACTTGTTGATCGGGGTAAACTGTACTCACATCATCGAGATAATCGGTATAAGTTCTGCGAGCACCGACTTCAATTCCAATACCTACACTTCCTCCAACTGCAAATTTTACACCGCCTCCAATAGGTATTGCGATTTGAATTCGTTTATACTTCTTTGTTCCATTAGTCCCTTGTCCTTCAGTTCCCAGCGGTTGCAATTCAAAGACTTCATTATTAAACTCCGCTTTTGGGTTAAAGCGGAAGACTGAAAGACCGGTGAAAATATAAGGGGTAAAAGGGTACTCGGGGTTCCCTGTTTCATAGGCAAAAAAATTAAATTCAATCTGGGGGGATAGTTCGAGAATTGTAGAGTAGAAAGAAAGATTTCTATCCTGTTCAAATCCATCTTTTGCATGTATATCGCTACCTGAAATTTTGCCAAGGTTTAATTCCAGTTTCCAACTCCAGTGCCGGTTCCAATTATGTCGGAAAAACAGTCCTATGTAAGGATGAACCTCACCTGGTTTGAACAAATGAGCCGCAAGTTCTCCTTTGTAGTGAGTGACGCCACCCTGCAAGCCGATTTCTTCATATTGCGCCTGAGAGGGCAAGATGAAGATGCAGTCAAAAAGAAGTATGAATAGGAGATATCTTCGGAAGAACATTTTCTTGATAGAATTCAGGGTTCAGCAGGCTAAAACGTATAGCCATAGGATAAATTTGAAAGCACCTGATTAGAATCGTGGTAATCTTCCCCTGCCTGATTTAAGCTTATAGTTGATACTGAATATCCCAAACATATAAGAATCTTTATCTCTGGGATCTCCACGCTGCGACTGAGCCGCCGTAATTCCCGGTTCAGATTGATTGGAACGATCAGAAAGTGCTGCCGCTAAAGGGTTGGCATCAGGATAATTTTCAAAGTCGAAATAGGTTGTACTCACATCGTCAATGTAATCCGTAAAGGTTTTTCGAATACCAATTTCTAATCCAACACCCCAGGTATTGTCGATAGTATATTTGAATCCAACACCTATAGGAATCACAAATTGAAACAATGAATATTTTCCACGAGAAGGAAGCAGACCTTGTCCTTCAGTTCCCAGCGGTTGCAGACGAAGTGTCTGTCCCTGATAGACTGTTTTCGGGTCAAAATGGAACACTCCGGCACCGACAAATGCGTAGGTATATAATTCATATCCACGCACCCCCCTTACATTCCTCAGGCGGTATCGGTGACCTATCTGTTCCTGTTGGAATGCGCCTTCAAAATTCACATTGAATTCATAGATATCCGAAAAGAAGCTAAGGTTCCTGTAGTTTCTGAAATATTCCTGTGTAAGTTTATCGTCACCCGTCACCCTGCCATAGGTGAAGTGTGTTGTCAGTGCAAAATAATTGCTCAGTTTATACCTCAGTCCGGCTGCAAATGAAAGGCGTGTGAGAGACCACTCCAGATCTTTGAAATAGTTTGTGCCAATCTGGTTGGCACCACCCAATTCACCTAAAAAATTGCTTACTCCGGCACCTAAACTGAGCTCATAACGCTGACGTTTCCAGCGTTGCGCATCGGAAATCCCGGGTGATAAGAATATGATAGTAAGGAGGAGTAGTAGTACTTTCTTCATGTGCTTTTCAGATCACGGCAAATATAATAATTTAAAGACAGGATGCATATACGTTATACCGGATGATCAGGTTATCCGGATGACGAAAAAACGCCCTGGAGGTCTTTAAATAAGACTCAATTTCGTGTATCAAGTCCCCAGTTCAGTTTTTTCCTTAGTGTATTCAGGAAATTTTCATTACTCAACCTTATCAGATTGATACAATAGTTTTCCTTCCGGATTGCCAATTGATATCCGGAATCAATAGTCGCTGACCGGGAATCAAGAGTTGCCATAAAACGTTGACTTCTGCCTTCAACTTCAAGAGAAATTACATTTTTATCCGAAACCACAATTGGCCGGACATTCAGGTTGTGTGGAGCGATTGGCGTGATGACCAGGCTTTCGGACTGAGGCACGACAATAGGGCCGCCGCAGCTAAGTGAATAACCGGTAGAGCCTGTCGGAGTGGAGATCATTATTCCATCGGCCCAATACGAATTGAGGTATTCACCATTCAGGTAGGCGTGAATGGTGATCATGGAAGATGTTTCTTTCTTATGGATGGTAAATTCATTTAATGCCACATTATCTTCTTCGAATAATGGATGATTGGATTCAAGACGAAGTAAGGTACGCGCATCGAGCGAGTAATGGCCTTTTGAGAGGCTTTCCAAAGCCAGACTCAGATTATCTTCAGAGATACTGGAAAGAAATCCCAAACGACCGGCATTGATTCCTGCAATTGGAATTCCGGAATTTTTTACGAGTAGCACAGTATCCAGTAATGTTCCGTCGCCACCTATACTGAATAGAAAATCTGTTTTTCCCTTTATGTCTTCATGTGTATTAAATGAGGGTGTTCCTGCATCCAATTTCATGTGTTTGGAAAGAAACTGGAGGTATGGTTCATGGATTGTGAAGCTGTCACCGGCTTTAATCATCAGTTGTATCACGCGTTCTGCAAGTACCACTTGCTTTGCATTTACCGGCCGTCCATAAATAGCAATATTCATAAAATGGATTTTGTAGCTCGAATTTAAATCGGAGCAGTAAAGTGAAGAAAAAAACCGGATTCTCCCAATTTATTTAAGGAAAATTCGAAACGAAGTACAACATCATAGTAGGTAACGAAATCGATACCTGCTCCACCGGAGTATAACCAGCTGTTGACGAGAGAATTTTTTTTCGAAAATTGTCGATCCTGAACATAGGCTGCATCACCATATAAATTAAGATAGAATGAAAATGGAATGACATTAAATTTACTAAGCGGGATGAAACCCGCATGAACTACTCTTTCACCAAGAAGCCGGTATTTTAAATTAGTCTTGAGCAGGGCAAATTTTTGTCCGTCAATCACATAGTATTCGTATCCACGAAGATAGTCAGTATTATAACCCAAAGCCCGAGAATTATAATAGGGTTGGAATTCATTCCCTGAATATTTTGCCGTGAGTCCCGTTGATGTATAAAAACCATAAGGAAGAGCCCAGAATTTCTTTAACCCGGCAGAAATTGAATAGATATTAACATCGTCCTTCAAAAATGGTATGCCAATTTTTGCCAGTTCCACATCGAAATAATATCCCTTTAGCGGATAAGCCACCAGATCTCTATGGTCGGATCTGAATAAATATCGGAAAGAAAAATATTTCGTAGATGATTTGTTTCCTGCAAAATAATCAGTGTTTAACTGCCTGATTGTATCCAACACCTCAGCATACCGATAAGCCCCTTCAAGCAGATGGCTTTCATACAAACCTGCCCTGTGGCTATACGAAATGGATGCTCCTGTTTCGGTTCTTGCATACTTCTCTTCATCTTTATAATTCACTATTTCATCATTCACTGTGGCATAACCTGTCTGATGATTTCTTGAATAGGCGAATCCAAAGTTTAGTCCCGCACGTTGTTTCTTATTGATGAAAGGAATTTTATAATAAAAACTAATTCTTTGGGTATAACCGAGTCGTATTGTCGCGCCAACTTCTTCATTTCTTCCTCTGAAATTATTCCATGTTAATACCCCTCCATACACAACTCTTGAAAAGTCCTTTGTCTTCCACCATACATTAAAATTCCGTTCAGCAATTTCAAATATTGGCAGAGGAAAAATATACCATCTTTCGGTAAAAATGATGTAGACATCAATGTCTTTTCCATTTCGCAGTCTTGTAATCCTGGCGGAATTGAAAAGCGAGGTGTTCAACAGGTTTTCTTCACTTCGTTGAAAAACCGCATCAAGATCTTTTACCGCGATAGTATCAGATAAGTGGAAAGTCAACTCGCGATAGATTATATGGTCTTTAGTAAGCTTGTTACCAATGAGAGTGATGTATGCAATTTTAGCAAATCCGCTATCTGAGTTCAGAGAGTCGGGTATTGAATTTATCCTGGATGACTGAGCACACAGGCAATTGGAAAGCACTACAAAAAATAGCGAAAAAAATCTACTTTGTATTTGCAAGTGTTATTGAATTACGCGTTCCGATGTTTAGATCGGTATATCAAACAGCTTAACAAGATAAAGTTTAAAAAGGAAAGATCAAATGCCCAGATAATTCATCAGGGAATCATATCGGGATTGAATATCATCCATAAATTCATTTTGATGATAGTGTTCCTTTATTACATAGCCGTGTCGTACAAGGGAGGATAAAATTCGCGAAAGATCCGGTTGATTAATCTTAAGAGTCAGATCAAGATTTTCTTTTTCAGGATTGGGTGTCACGTAGGAGCTGATAATCCTTCCATCTTCCAATTCGATGAGATGCGCTATTGTGCTAAGTGAATAATCTTTCGCTCCAAGTTCAAGAACAATGACACCATTCGCATCTTCAAAAATTCCGCTCTCAGCATAATGTTTAAGAATATCTGCCAGTGTGATGACGCCTATATAATTTTCACCTTCATCTAAAACAGGAACCAGCGATAATTTATCTTTTGACATGCGTTTAACAACTTCAAAGATGGGTTGATTAAAACGAACGAATGGTTTTATCAGTGGTAAAGCCTGATTTTCAAGAGCCTGTTCCAGTGATTGCAATTTGAGAATATCTTCTTCAGTGGCAAGTCCAACATAAATTTTTCCATTTACAATAGGCAGATGTTCCACGCGGAATTCTTCCATCCAATTGATGGCCTTCAATCCGGTATCGCCCAACTTCAGTGGAGGAAAAGAATCGTTGATTAAATCTTTAGCAATCATCTTTTTTTATAAACGAAATTTATCCGGTAAAGTTTTTCGGGGCGCAACTTACGCATTTTTTATGAAGTCAGGCCATCAAAGCCTCCGGATGGATGAAATTCCCAACAAATTAATAAGAGCTGAAAATCTTTTGTTGTAATTTCACCCATGATCTTACAAATCCATGATAAACCTCATGACGAAACTCAGCGTTAATATTAACAAAATTGCAACCCTCAGAAATGCACGCGGAACGAATAATCCCGATCTTATTCAGGTTGCTCAGGATATTGAACGATTTGGTGCTCAGGGGATAACTGTACATCCCAGACCAGATGAAAGACACATACGAAGAGCGGATGTGTATGATTTGAAAAAGGTAGTGAAAACCGAATTCAATATCGAAGGCTATCCGGATAAAAGCTTTATGGAACTGATTCGCAAGATCCGGCCAACGCAGGCAACGCTTGTTCCTGATCCTCCGGATGTGTTGACTTCCAATGCCGGCTGGGATACTTCCATGCATCAGACATTCTTACGAGAGATTATTGCGGAGATAAAATCTTATGGCGTTCGTACTTCTTTGTTTATGGCTCCGGATCTAAATTTAATTGAGCAGGCAAAATCTACTGGCACCGATCGTATTGAATTGTATACAGAGTCGTATTCTTCGGGTTATGCCGGAGGGAAGGAGGAGGCTATTCATCCTTATATCATTGCCGCGAAAAAAGCGGATGAATTAAACATTGGATTAAATGCGGGGCATGATTTAAGCCTGGAAAACCTTCAGTATTTCAATCAGAATATACATGGGCTTTTAGAAGTTTCCATAGGCCATGCATTAATATGTGATGCTTTATATTATGGACTTGAAAACACAATTCAACTTTATCTACGTCAATTGAAAAGGGATTAACATCTGAAATTGTTCCTTTCTTTCAACCGAAGACAAGTTCTCAACTAATATTGCACAATGGTACTCCATTTTAAAAAATCCGGTAAGGGTAAGCCATTGTTAATTTTGCATGGCTTATTTGGTATGGGCGATAACTGGGCAACTCTTGCCAGAAGCTATGCTGAGAAGGGCTTTTCTGTTTATGTCCCCGATCTCAGAAACCACGGCCGTAGTCCGCATGACAATGGATTCAGTTACGACCTCATGGCTCAGGATATCTATGAATTCATTATCAGGCAGGAGCTGCAAAAAGTATCTGTCATCGGACATTCCATGGGAGGAAAAGTAGCTATGTATTTTGCCGCAAAATTTCCTGAAATGATTGATAAGCTCATTGTGGTTGATATCGGTCCTAAATATTATCCACCACATCATCAAAGCGTAATGGCTGCCATTCATTCAGTTCATCCTGAAAATATCAGTAATCGCAAAGAAGCGGAAGCTATTATGAGAAACGCGTTGAAGGAAGAATCTACTATCCAGTTTTTGCTGAAGAATTTATATTGGAATGAAAAGGAAGTACTTGCCTGGAGATTTAACGTGGAGGCGATTGAAAAGAACATTGAAGAAGTTGGGAAGGCACTTCCTGAAACTTTTCGTATTAATGTCCAGACTCTTTTTGTTTCGGGAGCACGTTCAGGATATATTCAGCAGGCTGACGAGGCCGGCATTCGCAAACAATTTTCAGAGGTAAGTTTCGTGAGTATTCCTGA
>CAYHFJ010000097.1:0-11883 GCA_964355885.1 uncultured Flavobacteriales bacterium | reverse complement strand
GACCTGTTCCTTATTTCTAATACTTTGAATGCAAGGATAGACAGGCAAGGAAATGTCCGCTACACTTTATCAGGTACTGTCTTGAATTATGACACAACACTATATTTACTGATTGGAGATACTTTGCATCAAATTGAAGGAATGACAGGAGCATATATTTCTTCTATCTATTTTCCATCATCAGGAACGGGCAAAATGTTAATGTTAAAAGATGGAGGTTGGATCAGGTATAGTCAAAATACGATCACCTGTCTTGATAGCATGGGTTTTCAGAAATGGTCAAGAAATTTTCCTCTACCACGATTTGGAATTAATCTTGTAGCCGAACAACGAGATGGCACTTTGTTAACAGGGGGTACCTATATCAGCCTTGATGGGGTTTTTGGCGGCACACAGGATTATTCTTTTTTTATTTCGACATTGGATACCGCCGGCCTTGGCATTGTGGATTCATTCACCCAGCTTTTTGTTGGAGATGCTGATATTGACAATATATACGAATATAGTGACGCGATTTATATTGCATTGTCACAAGGATCGGCAGGCCCTGCCAGAAATGACTCATCGACAGGTTCTCTCACTTATCTCCTCGGGGTGGATCTTTCACCAGACTACTCTCAAAATTTTAACTATAGAAATATCAATTATAAATTTTGTGATATCGATGGAGATGGAACAATAGCTACAAATGATATAAACATGGCGATGCCGACTTTTTTAACTCCATTTTATAATCCGGGAAGACCTTACCGCTATAGGAACAATGATTTAAACAGTACTTCCAGTCAAAACACTCTACCATTTTTCAGTTGTTTACCGGTAAGAGACTCAGCAATTACCGGTGATACTATTCGATTCTATTTCATTCTTGGTAATAATGGGGTTTTAATTGATTCAATATTTGGATTGTGCTTTCAACTCTCTTTCGACTCATCCTATACTTTTGATATAGGAAAGCCGGTAAGAATAGCCGCAACAAACAGTCAGGTTGGAAATTTAAACGACTTGCAATTCCATTCTAATTTTGGAACCGGACTTGAAATTGGTTTTTTACTGGCAAGAAAAGATCTCCAAAATGTTTTCAACATTGCTGACACGATAGGTTATGTTGATGTAAAAATTCTGGACAGCACTAGCGGGAACATTGACCTATTGATGCGACTTGCCTCCTTCAAAGCAATCACGAAAGGTGGATACCCAATCGATTTTCAATTTAATACGAGGCCGGTTCATTTAAGATCCGGGATTACAGAAGTCACTAATATTAATGTCAACAAAATTTCAATTTACCCAAATCCAGCAGATGAAAGAATTCATATTTTAAATATGCCCGTTAAGAATGGTTCGATAAGAATATTAAGTGTTGATGGAAGGGTATTACTGAATACCACATGTAATGAAATTTCAAAATCGGGTATAAATATTAATAATTTAGCCAAGGGAACTTATATTATTTCGATTATTGATGAAAATAATTTTTCCTTCCAAAAAGCATTTATAAAAAACTAAAGCATTTTTATAAATGAAAAAGAAAGCATTTTTCTCTTTGCTGAATTTTCAAACCTTCACCTGCTAAATGTTTGAGATGATTTACAAACTACCAATTTGCCCGTCGTAATATTTGTTCGCTTGGACGTGTACCATGAGATTCCTTCGGGCAGTACATTCTGATCCCCGCTCGACAGAATGAGCTTTTGCAAAAGCTTTCACACAACATTGCGCTGAGAATGGGAAGGGTTCGGTACAAGTTTCTGTGACTAATTTGCACAATTTGTACTACTGATTTTTACAAAGTATATTAATCCCTGCTATATAAAAATTCGATGAAAGGACGGAATGAGCTTGCGCACGGGTGCTCACACAAGATTCTGCCGAGGGAGGGGGGAACAGACATTTGCCTGTTGAACATACTTATACCCCTTCATGAATTCAGAAAACTTGGTGTTAAGGGATTCTCAGAGTGAACATCAGTGATGGGCAATGACAAACTGACTTTGAAATGCTTTTGAATTAATTACTGTCTGTACAAAATAAATTCCGGCAGGCAAATACGAAACATCTATGCTTTTTTCAGTTTCTCCAAACGACATTGGAATAATATATATCAATTTCCCTTGGTTGTTAAAAACACGAATATCCATTGACGCTTCTGAATAACTTGTCCTTTTCAGGTACAAGGATTGAATAACAGGGTTCGGAAAAATTGAAACAGGATTAATCGAAATTGAAACCGGTTGATTGATTAATGTTAGAGCATTGTATTCGTAACAGCCCATATCAATCATTCCAATAAATCGATTGTTGTTGTCCAGATCATAAATCGGAATGTAGTTAAGTCCGGCAGTGTCTCCCGTGTTAACACAGGGTGAACTCGCTGTAAGGTGTAAATTATTCACAGAAGTGTCTGCAAACTGAGGATAAATATTCAGATTCCCGTTCTGCCAGTTTACTGATGCATTCCCATTCGTATTGATAGAATCCAATCCACCCTGAAAGAGTGTATGAGCCAGAGTAATTTCGGAAGGAACATAGTTGAACTGGCAGACTATCGTCGCAGGCAAGTTGCCCCAGAAAATTGAATTATTAATCTGAACGGAGGCACTATCCAAACAATACATCATGCTTGCAAGAACTAATCCCGGACCATAATCACAATGATTTTTATATACAGTGCAATTAGTAATTTCCATTCGGCTATGACTATCCAGATAAAATGCGGCTCCCCTGTTCATGCTATAATTCTCTTTAACAAGGCAGTTGATCACCTTTACCATTGATGTTAAAATATAAACTCCCGCCCCTGCCGTAGAAACTGTATTGTTTGTGATAATATTATTTTGAATAATCACATCAGAGCAATTCCAACAAGCGATGGCACCTCCGGCATCGGGAGAGTTAAAACTAATTGAATTACAGGAGTTAAGAGTAATGGTACATTGTTCGATAAGAGAATTCGATGCAAACAGAAAAATACCTCCACCACACTGAGCATAATTTTCAATAATGCGTAAATGAGACAGGGTAGGACTTGCATTGTTGCAATAAATGGCACCTCCATAATATATCTGGTCTGATCCGATTTGACGAAGGTTTCCTGTTCCTCCTGTTAGGGTAAAGCCCAGCAGACGTGCAGATGGGGATTCGCCATTTTCAAAAGTGACAATACTGCCGTCCACCGTCGGGAGCAGAGGTGGACTGAGAACGGTAGAAGATATAAAATTTGTATCTGAAGAGGTTAAATACAGAGAAGCGAGCAGAATATTTTTTCCATGATAGTTTAGTCTTTCAAAATAAATTCCCGGCTGAACTAGGATGGTGTCTCCATCAATTGAACTATCTATTCCTGACTGTATACTTGTGAAAGCACCAGGAATATGCTTAATGGAAGCTGTGGCTGAATTGAATAAAACAAATAAGCATAGGCTAAGTAGTAATTTTTTCATGATCGTAATTTTTGAATCTACTAATATGACAATACAAAATTCAAAATCGTTGCCTCAGTAAGATTATTTAACACAATAACGTATTGCCATCTGAATTTCGAATGATTGAAGCTTTTGACTGAGGGGATAGCTGTCCTTGTAAATAGATGAGGCTGAATTTTTATAAAAAGGAGTGATGTCAAAATACAAGTTCTTCAGGATTTCATAATTAAACGATAGACCTACCCCGTAAACAAACTGTCCTGAACGTAATTCCGCTTCTTGCAATTTTTGATAGTTGCGGTCCTGATAACTGTACGAATAACCTTCAGAACGGATCATTTGTCTATAAGTAACTCCCGGCTGAATAGATATTTTGAATTTATTTTCCTGGTGAAGATAATAACGGATTGACAGAGGTATATCAAGATATGTAATTTTATTTGATGAGGTCTCGAATGAATCAACGTCTAAATTAAAATACGATTTACTTACTGTTATCTTCGAAGATGTACCGGGACCTGTAGCCGCACTTGTGTCATAGTGGTAAACAGCCTGTCTGTTCAGCATTTCTACTTTAAAGTTGCTGAGTCCAATCCCGCTGATTATTTCAAGTTTGGATAGTACCAAATAATGAATAGCAAAATGATAATTCCATTGCAACATATTTTTATCAGAAGAATCTCTATAGTTAGCAATAATTTGAAAGTCTCCGTCTTCTTTCCATCTATTGTAATTCCAGGTCGGTGCCAATCCGAAAGCCAGGCTCCATCTTTTTATAGTTTTGTTTGTTCTCATTAATGAAGAATCAGGCTGAACCTTTGTGCTGTCGATTTTTCTTTTGTCATCTGTAATATTTAAAAGACTCGTCTCTATTGAATCAATAAGAGAGGGATCAATATCAGCAAGCAATGAAGTATCCTTTACTGCCGGTATGGCAAGGGAGGTGTCAATGATTACTGAATCAACAGAAGTTACTATGCCATTCCCGGAAATTGCTAAAATTGCAGGCTGTGTGGTTGATTGCACTTCGGCCTTTTCTGATTTAATTTTCTCAAAAATATTACCGGAAGAACTCGTCATTACCGGCAAAGTGAAAGATTTAGATTTTTTTTCTGTGATTTGTTTAGTATGCTGTGCTGGAACTTGGCTGGTAAGTTCATGATTTTGCCCTTTACTTTCAATTGAACTCAATACACTTTTTTCATAATTCCTGACTCCATTATCAGGTCGAACATTAGCAGCATGATTGGCAACCTGCTGATGTGATGGAATTTTGGTTTCGTTGACTACGTTTCTGTTGATGAACCAGGAAGCAACAAGAAAAATCCCCAATAGTGAGAATGAGATGTAAATAACACTTTTTCGTTTCCTTCTTTTAATGATATCAGCTTCTATTTTTTCCCAGGTACCTGAAAGAGGAGTAATGAGGAAATTCTCTGCTGACTTTTTGAATCTGTCGTTCAGTTCATCCATGATGTATGTCGGTTTGCGGACTTTTTTCATCCATGTTTAACTTTTGCATAAGAATTTTTCGTGCCTTCATGTACTGGGAACGTGATGTACTTGCTTTTATGTTTAGCAATTTGGATATCTCTTCATGAGAGAATCCTTCGATTGCATAGAGATTAAAGATTGTTTTATAACCGGTGGCTAACTGCTGCACCATCTCCATAAGATCTGAATCAGAGGAGAATTCCGCGGATGATCTATGATCCGTAAACAGGTCTGGTGAAATGTTATCCAGATTTTCTGTAAAGGGATGCCTGGCTTTGATACCGTTGAGGGAAGTATTCACTACAATTTTTCTTATCCAGGCTCCTAAAGGTCCATCACCCTTGTATTGATTTAGTTTCCTAAAAACAGTAATAAAGGACTCCTGCAAAAAATCCTCCGCTTCTTCCCGCGAATTTGCATAGCGATAGCATACACCAAGCATTTTAGGAGCAAAATGCTCATAAAGTCGCTTTTGTGATTCTTGTCTCCCTATCAAACACTCTTTTACAAGTTCGGAATCATTCAAACACGAGTGGTTTACATATTATTGACAACACTTTGGATCGAAATGCTGCCTGTGTCGAGAAAAAATCAGAATGAGTAGACCGGCAGTCATCTTTCAATTAAAAATAGGAAAATCCGTGCATTGTTTAACAACTCCCTGACAAAATATACTGAAGGGGTCGAACTGCAAATTTCAAATCAAATTGTACATGCCTTCGTTTTACCGAATAATACAAACTTTTTTCACCACTCTTCCATTTCCGCTTTCAACAACAGCATGATAGAATCCGGATTTCAGCTGTAACTGATAGGTAGTTCGGTCATATTGTCCGGTTACAAAATCACGGAAAACTTCAGTTCCGGCATTATCGAAAATACGGATTAGTGAATGCCGGCTGGGTGAGTCAGCCCATTTAAAGGTGATCTCACCTGTTGATGGGTTCGGAAAAACATCAAAGCTCCCGGAAAGATTCTCCGAAATATTATTAACTAATCCTGTAACATTGTACTTAATTAAACCAATATTAGAAGTTTCAAACTGATTTTCAAAATTAAGTCTTCCGCAAACATAAACATTGCCATCCTCCCCTACTCCTATTGCCTTCCCTGTTTCTCCAAGAAGATTTAATGAGTCGAAAATATCGTATCCTAAGAGATTCAGTGAGGTGTCCATCGCTGCCAGAAATTGATCGGATTTGGGAAAAGATAAAACAAAAAGTCCTCCGGTAACTACGAAATTACCACTATCCAACATGCAAATATCTCCGAGTTCTGATGCAAAATATCCGGAGAGCTGAAAGGATGAACTGTCAATGATTGTTCCGGCTGAATCAAGCTTTTCAATTGTAAAAACATCAATTCCATTAAGAGGAACCGAAACTCCGTATACATTTCCTGAGTTATCAGAAATGATACGGGAGTAAGCAAGCGGAAGTATTGGTCTGTTCCACAAGAGATTTCCCAATAGATCAAATTTAAATAGCACTCCGACTTGTCCAACACTATCCATAACATTTCCTGATACATATATAGAACCTGTTATGTCGATGATCATATCAGTCATATCTGCAAAAAACTGTGCAGGTGAATAGTATTTATATGACCAGTCTCTATGGCCTGAAGAAGTATAATGTGAAACGAAAATAAAGTCCTCCGAATTAGAGGTGTCTTTTCCGGAACCGGCTACATACATCCCTCCGCCTGCATCAGGAAGCAGTTTCACGTCGTAAGAAAACTGAAAAACTGAATCCACTCTTTCCCACAAAACGGTTCCGGCTGTATCCATACAAAGCAGAGATAAACAAACCAAAGGAAATGCGTCCCAACGGGACGCTATAACAATATTTCCATTTGCCGATAATGACATATCCAGAACATCATATCCGGGGGAACTTATCCCGCTATCAGGGATAAGAATCTTAATATCAGTGAACGAAGAATTATACTTTGCAACAAGGATTTTGGAAATTGGAAGCGTATCATTATAAAATGTGGCAAGAGCATAAAGATCAGCATGCCCGTCATACACAACTTTTTTGTAGCCTGGCCCTAAAACAGAAGTGTCGACATATAACAAAGTGCCGTTTACATCAGTATGAATTAATATATTTTTAGTATTGAAATTGGAACTGTTTCTGAAACTGCCCACGCTCACAGCATTGCCGGAAGGTAAAACAACAATACTACTTCCGGAGGCTTCATAATTTGTAATCGGATTAAATGAATACTCCCAAAGACGGCTAACCTGGGCATTTAAACTTTGTCGTATCATCAATGACAATACCAGGCTAACTAAAAAAAACTGCTTGTTATGGATTGATTTCAGGATCATACTGGATGGATTATAGTGTTAGCTTGGAATTAAATGGTAAGTATAATATAAGATTTCCAATAATTGCTTTTTTTGTTCGAAAACATGATTCAGTGTATGACCCTGAACTTTTTTAACGCTCATTAGGGTAGCAACTTTACAATTGATAATAATTCGTTGATATAGCTTAAAATTTTATAGCAGGGCGTAACACAAGGTCACTATCTTTACAAAATTACGCTAATGTTAAATTTGAATACTATTTTGAAAGAAGTATAATTTTTAAAAGAGATTTAATTGAAATGAAGAACCCTACCTACACGGTTTATGAACTTATAATGCGAATGAAGTCCTCCTTTCAGGGAGGTTCGCGTAAATATACTAATGAAGAACCTCTCAGATCGGAGTTGTTTAGCTCTGACAAACTGGAGGAGTATGGGAAATCCTTGGCGAAATCCCACAAGGTGGTATCTGGAAAGATTCCCAACCGACTACTAAAACGTCTGGCTGACAATGAAGCCATCCTGACAGGAGTACGAAACCTGTTAGTCGAAACAATTAAAGGAAATCACCGGATAACTCCTGCAGGGGAATGGTTGCTTGATAATTACTACCTGATCGAAGAGCAGATCAGGACAGCCAGAAAACATTTGCCAAAAAGATATAGTGAAAACTTACCTCAACTTCTGAATGGCAATGATCCGGGACAAGCCAGGGTTTATGATATTGCTCTTCAGATAGTGTCGCACAGTGACGGAAGAATTAATCTGGAAAGTCTTAGCGGATTTGTGACCGCCTATCAGAGTGTTGAACATCTTCGACTGGGGGAATTGTGGGCCATTCCTATAATGATGCGTCTGGCATTGATTGAAAATCTTCGTCGTGTTGCCGTTCGAACAGCTGTAGACCGTATTGACAGGAATCTTGCTAATTATTGGGCCGAACAAATGCAGGAAACTGCTGAAAAAGATCCCAAGAGTCTGATCATGGTTATTGCGGATATGGCGCGATCAAGTCCTCCACTGGTAAGCGCATTCGTATCAGAGCTCACAAGGAAATTAAGAGGAAAGGGGCCAAGTCTTGCTTTACCACTAAACTGGATTGAACAACGTTTGTCAGAAAGTGGATTGAATAGTAATGATTTAATTAATGAGGAAAATCAAAAACAAGCTGCCGATCAGGTTTCAATTAGCAATAGCATCAGCAGTCTTCGTTTACTGAGTTCAATGGACTGGCGTGATTTTGTTGAGTCACATAGCAGTGTTGAACAAATCCTCCGTGAGGATTTCGGTAATGTATATGCAAGAATGGATTTTGCATCCCGGGATCGTTACCGACACGTAATTGAGCACCTCGCTAATAAAAGTAATATACCGGAAAATGAAATAGCTCGTATAGCTATGCAGTTGGCCGGTGAGAGTAAAACAGTAAATCCGGATGATACGCGGAAAGCACATGTTGGCCATTATCTGGTAGGAAGTGGTCTTCCACTGACTCAGAAGAGGGTCAAAATGCGCAAGACATTTGTTGAGTGGCTCTATCAAGGTATGGGGCGTTATCCACGCGTAATTTATTTAGGTTCCATTACTTTGATCACACTGGCAGGGGCGCTCGGGCTTCTGGCTGAAGCATATTCAGAAACTCAAAACAAACAACTACTACTGATCATTGGAATACTGTCAACTATTTGTGCCAGCCAGTTTGCCATTATGGTAGTAAATTTTATTGCTACTTTATTAGCAAGACCACGTCTGCTTCCAAGATTTGATTTTTCTGAGGGAATAGAATTGAATTCGCGAACATTAGTGGTCGTTCCGTCAATGCTTAGCAATATCAAAGATGTTGAAGAGCTTACAGAGGCACTTGAAGTTCGTTTTCTGGCAAACCGGGATCCCCATCTGCATTATGGTTTATTGACTGATTTTACAGATGCACGGGAGGAAACACTTCCTGAAGATCAGGAACTACTGCAGCTCATCCGGCAAAAAATTGAAGGGCTGAATAAAAAATATCATAGGGAAAACAACGATTTATTTTTTCTCTTCCATCGTCCGAGAAGATGGAGTAAACATGATCGCATCTGGATGGGTTATGAACGCAAGCGCGGAAAACTGGCTGAACTGAATAACCTGCTTCGGGGAAAAGCTCTTGATAGATTTTCATTGATTATCGGAGATATTTCTGTTCTGTTTGGTGTGAAGTACGTGATTACATTGGATGCAGACACCCTGCTGCCAAGAGGTGCAGCCTGGAAGATGATTGGGACAATGGCACATCCCCAGAACCAGGCTTTCTACGATGAAAAGAAGAATCGTGTCACTCATGGTTACGGAATTCTGCAACCCAGAGTAATGATGAGTTTACCGGATGCAAACAGTTCAATATATGCGAAACTACATGGTAACGAACCGGGTATTGATCCTTATACCCGTGCAACATCGGATGTATATCAGGATCTATTTGGAGAAGGATCCTTTATCGGAAAAGGAATCTATGAAGTAGATGTTTTTGAAAAAGCTCTTGCCGGTAAATTTCCGGAAAACCGCATACTCAGTCATGATCTGTTAGAGGGTTGTTACACGAGGTCAGGCTTGCTAAGTGATGTACAATTGTTCGAAAAACATCCGACCAGTTACAGCGCTGATGTGAAACGAAGAGTGCGTTGGACCAGAGGTGACTGGCAGATTGCGCTATGGTTTACACCGTTTGTCAAAGATGAAAACAGGAAATGGAAAAAAAATCCTCTCTCGCGTTTATCGCGTTGGAAGATATTTGATAATATCCGGCGCAGTCTTGTACCAATTGCTTTAACAGTTTTGATAGTGGTCGGATGGATTTTTATGTCTTCTCCACTATTCTGGACTCTGGCGGTTTCGGGAATAATTGTAATGCCGATAATTATCAGTTCCCTTTGGGATATTTTTAATAAACCGAAGGAGATTTTATTTGTACAACATGTTATTACATCAGGCAGGGTACTTGGAAATATAATTACAAAATCATTATTTACTCTTATTTGCTTTCCATACGAGGCATATTACACTCTTACGGCAATCTTAAGGACTTGCTGGAGAATGGCTGTTTCCCGTAAAAAACTTCTTGAATGGAATCCTTTCACTAATGAGGTGGATAAAAAAAGTAATAGCCTGATTAGATATTATTCCAGAATGTGGTTCGAAATTGGTATTTCGTTCTCCGTCTTTTTCTACCTGCTGAATTTTTCGCCGAAAAATTTAATCATTGCGGTACCAATATTGATTTCATGGGTTGTCGCGCCATTCATCACCTGGTACACGAGTAAGCCTCAAAAAAAGCAGCTTGCACAACTTACAGGGGAACAAGATATCTTCCTTCTCAATCTGGCAAGAAAGACCTGGAGTTATTTTGAGCGTTTCGTGACAGAAGAAGATAATTGGTTACCTCCTGATAATTTTCAGGAATACCCCGTACAAATAATAGCGCATCGTACATCTCCGACTAATATCGGATTGGCTTTATTATCCAATCTCTGTGCCTACGATTTCGGTTATCTGACAACAGATCGTTTTATTGAGCGAACCGGAAATACAATAAGTACGCTGGAAAAACTTGAACGGTATAACCGGCATTTTTATAACTGGTATGATACTCAGTCACTGGAACCTCTTTATCCGAAATACATTTCGACAGTTGACAGCGGAAATTTAGCCGGACATTTATTGACGTTAAGGCAAGGAATGCTAGGAATTCCAAATTCAAAAGTATTTAATCCCAAATTATTCGAAGGGCTCAGGGATACATTGAATGTGTTTTCTAAAACATTGGGTGATAAAAACATACAACTACCGGCTGAATTCATTTATTATTCGAATATAGTTGAGGCTTCCCTACCAATCACCGTAGCTGAAATTAAAATTCTGATTGAAAAATTAATTACAGAACTGCTTCCTGCTGTCCGCAATATTACCGGCATTCCGAATAGTGAAAAAGACTGGTGGAAAACAACTCTTATCAAACACATTGACGATATCATCGAAGATGTAAGAATATTGACTCCCTGGTTTTTATTATTGAATGTTCCATCCCGTTTTGCTGAGATTACTGATATAAACTACATACCGACATTTGTAGAATTAATAAAAATATCCTCTGAAATAGAATTTGAAATTAATAATCATCGCACGGAGACTGTTACTCCTGAAGAACACGAATGGCTTACTGCTTTTCATAATTCCCTGGTTGAATCCCGCAAACTTGCAATTTCCAAAATTGAAATTGTCGAAAAGCTTGCGGAACGATGTAATGAATTTGCAGATATGGAATGGGCGTTTTTATATGACAAAACCAGACATCTGCTCACTATTGGATATAAGGTTGATGAACATCACTGCGATCCCAGCTTTTATGATTTACTCGCATCGGAAGCAAGGTTGTGTACCTTCCTGACAATAGCACAGGGAAAATTACCGGAAGAAAGTTGGTTTGCTCTTGGAAGATTGCTCACTAATGCCGGCGGTGATCCTATACTTCTTTCATGGAGTGGTTCAATGTTTGAATACCTGATGCCCCTGTTAGTTATGCCCACTTATGAAAATACGCTGCTGGATGATACTTATAAAACATGCGTAAAGAAACAAATAGAATATAGTAAACAACGTGATGTTCCATGGG